>NZ_JBEZJL010000003.1:0-214850 GCF_040651755.1 Actinomadura sp. NPDC048394
GCAGAGGCTCCAAAGTCAAGGGTGGACGAAGTCCATCGCGTAGCGACGCCGAAGGCGCCCTTGACTTTGGAGGGGCGGCCCCGTACGCAAGCGCCGCCCCCACCGCCTCTGCGTCCTATGCTCGAACGCTCCCAATGGGTCAAAGGCGAATTGTGTGGCTTGATGGGCGGTTCTGCGGCAACGAGCATGCTGTGCATGGAGACGGGCGACCTGACCACACCGGCAACCAGCGGCGAGCACCGCGAGCAGCACGAGCAGGACGAGCAGGACAAGCAGGACGAGCGCGGCGAGCGCGGCGAGCAGGTCGTTCCGCTGCCGGTTCGGCGCACTGCGAGCTTTCGGCGCTGGTACACCGCTCAGCGCAACGCAGGCAACACCCTGCTCGGCGCTCGCCCTGTCTGGACGTCAACACCGGGCCAGGAGTCAAACGAACAGCCAGGCGAGGAGCCGGGGGCGGTGTTCTTCTGGGCGTTGCATGTTCGGATGCATGTCGCCGCCGAGGACCGGATCAAGGACAACGAGGTCGTCATCTCGCGGCCGGACGTCTCCGTGGTTGCTCTGTACCGTCCTGGCCCGTCGTTGGACGAGACGGTGGTCGTGCTGGTTCGGGAGTTCCGTAGTCCGGCCTCGACGCCCGATGGGTACGTCCATGAGCTGCCCGGCGGCTCGTCTCCTCCGAAAGCAACAGAGGCGACCGCCCCGGATCCGTTGGTGCAGGCGGTCGATGAGGTGGCGGAGGAGACCGGCCTGCGGGTCGACCCCCGTCGATTCCGCGCGCACGGGAGCGGGCAGGTCGCGGCGACCGTGTCGGCGCATCATGCTCATCTGTTCTCGGTCGAGATCACTGACGAGGAGCTGGGCTGGCTGCGGACGCGGCAGGACTGTCCGCACGGCGTCGAGGCCGATTCCGAGCGGACGTGGGTGGAGATCGCGACGTACGGGGAGATCCGCGCGGCGCGGCTCGTCGACTGGGCGACGTTGGGCATGCTCGCCGAGGCGCTGACGACCGCCGACATCCGCTGAAACTGAAACCCGCTGAAACCGCGGTGAAAGCGGGCTGAAGGCGGCCGCGCGCAGAGTCGGTGGCATGACGACGAAACCGGTGCAGACGGCCATCGAGGTGGTCGGGCTGCGGAAGGCGTTCGGGGACAAGGTCGTGCTCGACGGGCTCGACTTCGAGGTGCCCCGCGGGACGGTCTTCTCGCTGCTGGGACCGAACGGGGCGGGCAAGACCACGGCGGTCCAGATCCTGTCCACGCTGATCGGCGCGGACGGCGGGGAGGCGCGGGTCGCGGGACGCGACGTGGCGCGGGACCCGGACGGGGTGCGGCGCGCGATCGGCGTGACGGGCCAGTACTCGGCGGTGGACGGCCTGCTGACCGGCCGCGAGAACCTGATCCTGATGGCCGACCTGTACCGGCTCGGCCGCGCGGAGGGCCGCCGCCGAGCGGACGCCCTGCTGGAGCGGTTCGACCTGGTGGACGCGGCCGGGAAGCTCGCGTCCACGTACTCCGGCGGGATGCGGCGCAAGCTCGACATCGCGATGACGCTGGTCGCCGAGCCGCAGATCATCTTCCTGGACGAGCCGACGACGGGCCTGGACCCGCGCAGCCGCCGGGCGATGTGGGAGATGGTGCGGAGCCTGGTCGCCGGCGGCGTGACGATCTTCCTGACGACCCAGTACCTGGACGAGGCGGACCGGCTCGCCGACCGGATCGGCGTGCTGAACGGCGGCCGGCTGGTCGCGGAGGGCACGTCGGAGCAGCTCAAGCGGATGGTGCCGGGCGGCCACGTGGTGCTGCGCCTGGCCGGCCCGGACGGCCTGGACGCGGCGGCGCGGGTGCTGCCGGTGTCGGCGCGCGACGACGAGGCGCTGACGCTGCAGGTGCCGAGCGACGGGGGCGTCCGGTCGCTGCGGGCGCTGCTCGGCCGCCTGGAGGACGAGGCGATCGAGGTGGAGGAGTTCTCCGTCCACACCCCCGACCTGGACGACGTGTTCCTCGCCCTCACCGGCGACACGGCCGGGGACGCCGGAGAACAGCAGGACGACGAGCGGAAGGTGGCCTCGCGATGACCGCGATCTCCCAGGTGACGGCGGACTCGGCGACGATGCTGCGGCGCAATCTGCGGCACGCGCTGCGCTATCCGTCGCTGTCGGTCAGTTCGATCATCACGCCGATCCTGTTCCTGCTGCTGTTCGTCGGCGTGTTCGGCAAGGCGCTCGGCAAGGGTGTCGGCGGGGTCGACTACATCGACTACGTGACGCCGGGGATCATCCTGATGGCGGTGGCGTCGGGCTGCATGTCGCCGTCGGTGGCGGTCGCGGTGGACATGACGGAGGGCGTCATCGCCCGGTTCCGGACGATGCCGATCGCGCGGTCGTCGCTGCTGACCGGGCACGTGGTGGGCAGCATGATGCAGACCCTGATCAGCCTGGTGCTGTCGGTGCTGGCGGCGGTCGCGATGGGGTACCGGCCGGACGCGGGGCTCGGCGGCTGGCTCGGCGCGGCGGGGCTGATGGTGCTGCTGACGTTCGCGCTGACGTGGTTCGCGGTGGCGCTCGGGCTGCTGGCGAAGGGCCCGGAGGGGGCGAGCAACTCGCCGCTGCTGATCCAGTTCCTGCCGTTCCTCGGCAGCGCGATCGTCCCGCCGGACTCGATGCCGGCGGGGGTGCGGTGGTTCGCCGAGTACCAGCCGTTCACGCCGATGATCGAGGCGCTGCGGAAGCTGCTGATGGGGCAGCCCGCGGGGCACGACGCGGCGGTGTCGGTCGCGTGGTGCGTGGGCGTCGCGGCGGTCGGCTACCTGTGGTCGAAGTGGCTGTTCAACCGCGATCCGTCGCGCTGACCCAGGCGCGCAGCGCCGCGCGGGCGGCGTCCCGCAGCCCGTCCCGGTCGAGGCCGGCGTACTCCGACACCGCGTCGGCGTACGCCGGCCCGGCGGCGTCCTGGGCGGTGCGGCGGGCGGCGTCCGGTGCCATCGTCGGCTGGAACGTCCGGACGAAGTTGAGCCGCTCGGCCAGCGCGATCATGCGGGCGGCGCGCGCCGGGTCGCCGCCGCGGGCGAGGTCGATCATGGCGAGGGCGAGCAGGATGCCGCCCTGGACGGGCAGGTCCATGAAGAACGCCGGGACGGGCAGCGGCGGGTCGCCCAGCAGCGCCGCCAGCTTGGCGGGGAGCGCGGCGGCGATGTCCTCGACGAGGTCGAGCCGGCCGTGCCGGGCGTGCGCGACGACGGCGGCGATGTGCGACTCCAGCGTCCAGGGGTCGAAGGCGGGTTCGATGGACGGGTCCGCGTCGCGCTCCAGCCGGCCGATGGCCTCGCGCCACAGCCGCAGCCCAGTGCCGGTGTCGCCGCGGGCGAGCGCGACCTCCGCGCGCGCGCCGAGGTCGAAGGCGGCGGTGCCGTAGGACTCCTCAGGCCCGGCGACCAGGGACCGGTCGAGCCAGCGTTCCGCCTCGTCGTACTGGCCGAGGTGGAGGTGGACGCCCGCGATCGCCCAGTGCAGCCCGAACATGTCGCGCCACCGGTACTGCTCCATCAGCCGCAGGGCGGCCATCAGGTGCGTCAGGGCGCGCTCGTTGTCGTCGACCTGCATGAGCAGTTCGCTGAGCCGGGAGTGGGCGGCCAGCCCGACCCAGGGGGTGACCGGTGCCTCGGCGGCCTTCAGCACGACCTCGGTGGCGGCGAGCGCCCCGTGCAGGTCGCCGGCCCGTTCCAGTACGTATCCGGCGACGACGTCGGCGATGCCGGCGAGCAGCGGTTCGCCGCTCGCACGCAGCTCGTCGAGGGTGGTGGAGCCCTCGGCGAGGATCTCCGGCGCGGACCGGACGACGAGCGCCATGGCGCCGCCCAGCGTGGACGGTGAGGGCGGCGGGAGGCGGCGCAGCGCGACCAGCGTGCGCGTCACCTGCGGGCCCTTCAGCACCAGCGAGATCATGGAGCACAGCGCGAGGGCGGCCCGGGTGGTGGGGACCTCCTCGGGCGCCGGCCGGAACATGGTCAGCACCCCCGAGACCTCCCCGGCGAGCGCGGACAGCCGGGTGAAGGCGGACTCGATCGTCCAGAGGGCCCCGAGGACGGCGGTCACGGCGGCGGCCGACGGTCCGTCGCGGCGGGCGAGCGCGTGCCGCAGCGCCTGCTGGAGGTTGTCCTGCTCGGCCCGGACGAGCTCGATCGTCTCGAGCGGTTCGGCCTCGAACAGCCGCTCGTGGTGGGCGGTGCCGAAACCGCGCGCCCAGGCGAGCAGGCCGGTGACGGCCCGCTCGGTGTCGCCGGCCTCCTCGCGGTGCGCGGCGCTGAACTCGCGGACGCTCTCCAGCATCCGGAAGCGGGTCCCGGCGCCGGTGTCGGCGACGACGAGCAGCGACTGGTCGGCGAGGTCCTCCAGGATCTCCAGGACGTCGTCGCCGACGAGGTGGCGGGCGGCGCCGGCGGTGAACCCGCCGGGGAAGACCGACAGCGCCCGCATCGCGGCGCGGGACCGCGGGTCGAGCAGGTTCCAGCTCCAGTCGACGACCGCGTGCATGGTGCGGTGCCGGGCGGGCGCGTCGCGGGCGCCGCCGCGCAGCAGCGCGAACCGGTCGTCCAGCCGGCGGGCGATCTCCGCGACCGACATGACCCGCACCCGCGCCGCCGCCAGCTCCACGGCGAGCGGCAGGCCGTCCAGGTGGCGGCACAGCTCCCGCACCTTCGCGGCGGGCAGGTCGGCGTTCGGGCGGGCGGCGCGGGCGCGCTGCTCGAACAGCTCGGCGGCGGTCGCCTCGTCCAGCTCGGGCAGCGGGTACACCGACTCCGACGACAGGCCGAGCGGCGCCCGGCCGGTGGTGAGGACGCGCAGGTCGCGGGTCATCGAGACGAGCGCGCCGACGAGGCCGGCGGCGCGGTCCACGACGTGCTCGCAGTTGTCCAGGACGAGCAGCGCCGGGCCGGGGCCGAGCGCGTCGGCGATCGCGGCGGCGAGGTCGCCGGAGCCGCCCGGCCGGGCGTGCGCGCCCCGCGCCTCGCCGGCCCCGAGGACGGACGCGACCTCGCCGGCCACGTCGCCGTCCGGCGCGACGCCGGCGAGCGGGACGACGTGCACGATCCGCTGCTCGGCGGCGTGCGCGACGGCGTGCGCGAGCCGGGTCTTGCCGAGGCCACCCGTCCCGACGATGGAGGTGACGCGGGAGGCGCGCAGCAGCCCGAGGACGTTGGCGAGGTCGGCGTCGCGGCCGAGCAGCGGGTTCGGTTCGTGCACGATGCCGCGCCGGACGGCGGGCGCGCCGTCGAGGGCGGTCTCGCGCAGCAGGTCCTGGTGGACGGCGCGCAGCGCGGCTCCGGGCTCGGTGCCGAGCTCGTCGCGCAGCGAGCGACGGTAGGACTCGAACCGGGCGAGCGCGGCGGACGGCCCGGCGGTCGCTGCCTCGCAGCGCAGCAGCTCGTTGAGGATCTCCTCGTCGTGCGGGTGGTCGGCGGCGAGGGCGGCGAGCGGGCCGGCCGCCTCCTCGCGGCGGCCGAGCCGGGACAGCGCCAGCGCGCGCGTCCGGACGAGCTCGCGGTAGGTCCGGGCCCGGTCGGCGCGCAGCTGGGAGAGCGGCGACAGGGGGTCGCCGCCGGACGCGTCCGGCGGGCCGTCGAACAGCGCGAGCCCTTCCTCGGCGTGCGCGAGCGCGCCGGCATGGTCGCCTTCGCGCGCGCGGCGGGCGCTCTCGGCCGCGCTCGCCACGACGGCGGACGCGTCGACCGCCGACTCGTCCAGTCCCAGCCGGTATCCGGACGGGGTGCTGGCGATGACGTCGGGGCCGAGCTGCGACCGCGCTCGGGAGACGACGACCTGCAGCGCCTTGCCCGGGTTCTCCGGCCGCTCGTCCGGCCAGAGGCCCTCGACCAGCCGGTTCACGCCGAGGCCGGTGCGCGGTCCGGCCGCGAGGAGCGCGAGGAGGTCGCGCAGCCGGGGGCCGGTGACGTCGCGTCCGCGGCAGGCGACCCGCGACAGCAGCGCCAGCTCGACCTTCACCCGGGCGGTCCTCACACCGACAGCGTAGAGCGTGTCACCGCAACTCGCGATAGGTCGCGAGTTGCGGGCGATCGCCCCGGTTCATGCGGTCTCAGTTCGTCCGGTAGTGGCGGCGCAGCGCGATCCCGGCGGCGACGCCGCCCGCCAGCGCGCCCGCGCCCGCGGCGGCCGGCAGCGCGACCATCGTCACCTTCCGGCCGGTCCGGAAGTCGTGGATCGGCCAGCCATGCTCCTTGGCGTGCTCGCGCAGCGCCCCGTCGGGGTTGACGGCGTGCGGGTGCCCGACGGCCGTCAGCATCGGCAGGTCGTTGATCGAGTCGCTGTAGGCCGAGCAGCGGGACAGGTCCAGCCCCTCGCGCGCCGCGAGCGCCCGGACGGCCTCCGCCTTCGCCGGGCCGTGCAGCAGGTTCCCGACGAGCCGCCCGGTGTAGACGCCGTCGCGGGTCTCGGCGACGGTGCCGAGCGCGCCGGTCAGCCCGAGCCGGTGCGCGATCGTCCGGGCCACCTCGACGGGCGTGGCGGTGACCAGCCACACCTGCTGCCCCGCGTCCAGGTGCTGGAGGGCGAGGGTGCGGGTGCCGTGCCAGATGCGGTCGGCCATCACCTCGTCGTAGATCTCCTCGGAGAGCCGGACGATCCCGGCGACCCGCTGCCCGGCGACGAACGCCAGCGCGGCCTCCTTGGCGCTGCCGATGTGCTCGGAGTTCTCCGTGCCGCGCAGCCGGAACGCCGCCTGTCCCCAGGCGAACATCGCCAGGTCCCGCATGGTGAACAGCTTGCGGGCGGCGAGGCCGCGCGCGAAGTAGTAGATGGACGCGCCGCGCATCATCGTGTTGTCGACGTCGAAGAACGCCGCCGCGGCGGGGTCCGGCTCGGGGAGCGGGCTCGGCTCGGCCGCCGCCGCGGCGGCCGCCTCCCCGGCGCTCACGTGGTCCTCGTCCTTGCCGCGCTGCCAGAATCGCCGCATACGCCCGAGCCTAATCAACACGCGCGTTCCGGCCGTCCTCCCGCGCCTCATTGCGATCGTTGTCACTGGCGTCTCCGGCGGCGGTCATCAGGCGCTCGCGCAGCATCGCGCGGAAGCGCGGGTCGGGGCCCGGCTCGGCGGACCCGGCCCGGCCGGGGCGCAGCCCGTCGAGCCGCCGGCCCGCCTCGGCCCTCTTGTCGTACCTGCTCCTCACGCCCGCAAGAACGACCGGACGGCGCGGCGGGTTACGGCCCGCCCTTAACTGACAGGTCGTCCAATAAGATTGGAGGCTAGCCGCGCAGGTCGTCGGGGAGCATCCGGGCGAGCGAGCGCACGGCGCGGTACTGCAGCGCCTTGATCGCGCCCGACTTCTTGTCCATGATCAGCGCGGTCTCGGCCACCGACAGCCCGTGCATGAACCGCAGCACCACGCACTCCTGCTGCTCCGAGCCGAGCCGGCGGACCGCGGCGAGCAGCGTCCGGTGCGTCATCGCGTCCAGGACGGCCCGCTCCGGCCCCTCCTGCGCGCGCTCGGGCTCGACCGGGTCGGCCGTGCAGACCTCCAGCCGGTAGCGGCCCGACTTGAAGTGGTCCGCGACGAGGTTCCGGGCGATGGTCACCAGCCAGGCGCCGAAGTCCTTGCCCTGCCAGCGGAAGTCGCGGATCCGCCGGAGCGCGCGCAGGAACGTCTCGCTGGTGAGGTCCTCGGTAAGGGAGTGGACGCCCACGCGGTAGTAGACGTACCGGTAGACCAGCTCGACATAGTGGTCGTAGAGGGAGCCGAACGCCTCGGCGTCGCCCTCGCGGGCCCGCAGGACCAGCGCCTTGAGCACCTCGGCGCGGTCGGCGCCGGCGGCGGACTCCCGGGAACGCCGAGGAAGCGGGACGACCCGGGTTTCGAGGGCCAAGCTGCTCATGCAGGTCTCCTCGGGGCGTACGCGACCTCCGACGCGATCTGCCACTCTAGATACCGATCCGTACGGCAGGCAATGGGTGCGGGGCCCTCCCCGCCCGCGAATCCGTGCGCCGCCGCACCAGGGCCGGGCGCTCCGCGAGCGCCCGGTGAAGACGGCGGTTACCTCTCATCGCCCGCGATCGGGCACCATGGGGACGCCATGGTCGATGCCCTCATCGCGTTCGTTGCGACCCTTGGTGCCCTCGCGGCCACCGGGTTGCTCGTCCAGCGCGCCTACAAGGACCGGCTGCTCTACCTCATCGCCTGGTCGTTCACCCAGGTCGGACTGACGCTCGCGCTGCTGTGCATGGCCATCGGCTTCATGGCCGGCTACAACGGCCTGTTCTTCCGCGTCATGGAGCTCGGCGCCGCGCTCATCGGACCGGTGTGGCTGGCCCTCGGCATGATCGAGCTGATCGCCCGGTACGTCCAGGTCCGGTTCGGCGCCTGGCTGTTCACGATCTCCTACACGGTCGTCGCGATCGTCATCCTGCTGGTCGACCCGCTCAAGGGCTCGCTGTCCAAGAGCCTGCCGAAGCCGAGCGACACCTACGACGCGCTGCCGCTGCTGCTGATCGACGGCGCGCACGTCGTCGCGGTGATCGCGCTGGTCGGCTGCACGGGCGTCACCGCCTACCTGGCGAGCAAGCGCGACCGCGAGGCCGGCGAGCTGCTCATCCCGGTCGCGCTCGTCGCGCTCGCCGGGGTGCTCGTGGTCAGCGGCACCCGCGGGTTCCTGCCCGCCCCGCTCGCGGTCATCGCGCTCGGCGGCGCCGCCGGCCTCGTCTGGTACGGCGCGATGCGCACCATCCCGGTGTACGAGGACGACGAGGGCTACGACGAGTACGGCGAGGAGTACGCCGACGAGCCCGCCACCGGCTACGAGGAGCAGGCGTACGCCGGGCCGCAGCACGCGCCGTCGCACGCCGCGCCGGCCGAGCCCGTCCCGGCGCCGACACCGCCCGCCGACCCGCGCCGCGGCGAGCTGCGCTTCCCCGACCCGGCGCCCGCCGAGGAGCTGCGGTTCCCCGACGCGCCCGCGATCGAGTCCCCGGCCCCCGCGGCCTTCGACCCGTCCGCGTTCGGCCCCGACCCGGCCGGGCCGACCAGCGTCGACGGACCGCCGGCCGTGCCCGAGCCCGCGCTGCCCGGCGGCGCCCTCGCGGGCCCGCTCGGCGGCCTCGGCCCGTCCGGCGGCGGCCTGCCCGACGGGTGCGGCCAGATCACCGTCTACACGCTGCTGGACGGCCGGGAGCCCGCCTTCGACCGGCTCGCCGCGGAGCTGGTCCGGGCCGTCCGGTCGGCCGAGCCGGACACGCTGGTCTTCGCCTGCCACGAGGTGGTGAATGGGCCCACCCAGCGGATCTTCTACCAGCTGTTCCGGGACGAGGCGGCGTTCGCGGTGCACCGGCGGCAGCCGCACCTGCAGCGGTTCCTCGCCGAGTCCCGGACGCACGTGCTGGCCACGAACGTGATCGAGCTGCGGCTCGGCGCGGCCAAGCTGCCGCTGCCCGCGCCGGACCACCAGGGAAGGTGAGCATGCCGGCCACCGGACCGGGCGGCGACGTCCGCATCACGCTGCTCGGCAAGCCGGGCTGCCACCTGTGCGACGACGCCCGCGCGATCATCGAGCGCGTCGCGGCCGAGCTGGACGTGCCGTGGGACGAGCGGGACATCACCCGGTCCGAGGAGGACACCCGGGAGTACTGGGAGCAGATCCCGGTCACGCTGATCAACGGCGTCCAGCACGACTTCTGGCGGGTCGACGAGGACCGGCTGCGCGCCGCCATCGCCAAGGCCCGCGCCGCCTCCTGACCCGTCCCGCCGCGCCTCCCGACCCGGCCCCGCCGCGCCCGCGCGGGTCCGGACGGGCCTGGAACGCGGGCCGGCGGATGTCTCATCGGTCACACCGCGCCGCGCCGCGCCGGGCGCCCGGCCCGCGGGTACGGTCACGAAACCCGCTGCTGGACGGGCTTTGGGCGGCGGCGCGCGCTCCGGCGGCCGCGTCCGCCGTCCGGGGGGCACTTTGTGCGCGTATTCACAAAGGCTTAACCTGATGGATAGCCCTGGGGCGGTCCGGCCGCGGCCGTGCGGTCCGGCCTCGAGCCGGGGTGAGGGGTTCTCGGGCCCCGCCCCCAGCGTCGAGCCCCGAAGAGCAGGCCGTGACATCTCGACAGAACCGCAACCACCGCGACCGCGCGGACCGCGGCATCCCCGAAGCCACCGTCGCGCGCCTGCCCGTCTACCTGCGGGCCCTCACCGGGCTGCAGGAGCGCGGTGTGGCGACCGTCTCGTCCGAGGAACTGGCGGCCGCGGCCGGCGTGAACTCGGCGAAGCTCCGCAAGGACCTGTCCCACCTGGGCTCCTACGGCACCCGCGGCGTCGGCTACGAGGTGGAGTACCTCGTCTACCAGATCTCGCGTGAGCTCGGTCTCACCCAGGATTGGGTGGTCGCCATCATCGGTGTCGGTAACCTGGGCCGTGCATTGGCCGGTTATGGCGGATTCGCGTCCCGCGGGTTCCGGGTGGCCGGCCTGCTCGACGCCGACGAGGCGATCGTCGGCCAGGAGATCTCCGGCATGACCGTGGAGCACACCGACCGGCTCGAGGACGTGATCGCCGATCACGGCGTGTCCATCGCCGTGATCGCGACCCCGGCGGCCGCCGCCCAGGGGGTGTGCGACCGCGTCGTGGCCGCAGGCGTGACGAGCGTGCTGAACTTCGCGCCCGTCGTGCTGTCGGTGCCCGACGGCGTGGACGTGCGGAAGGTCGACCTGTCCATCGAGTTGCAGATCCTCGCGTTCCACGAGCAGCGCAAGGCCGGGGGCCCGGACGACTACGCCCCCCTGGCGAGCGGCGACGCCCCTCCCGGCGCCACGCAGTACGTAGAGGCGGTTGAGGCATGAGCGGGTCGAAGCGGCGCGGCGTCGTCCGGACCGAGGAGCGGCGGGAGCGAGGAACGAGCGACCAGGGCGACGAGGCCGTGGCGGTCGGCGGGGTCGGCTGGTCGGGGAGAGCGAGACGGCGGCGAACGGAGCCGCGGAGGCCCGCGGGAGGCGCAGCATGAGTGTTCTTGTCGTCGGGCTCAGCCACCGGAGCGCGCCCGTGCCGGTGCTGGAGCGGACGGCGGTGACCGGGGACGACCTGGCGAAGCTGCTGCACGCGGTGCACGAGTCCGCGAACGTCGCCGAGACGGCGATCGTGTCGACGTGCAACCGGGTCGAGATCTACGCGGTGGTCGACAAGTTCCACGGCGGCGTCTCGGCGATCTCCGAGCTGCTGGCGCTGCACTCCGGCGTGCCGCTGGACGAGCTGTCCCGGCACCTGTACGTGCACTACGAGGAGCGGGCCGTCCAGCACGTGTTCGCGGTCGCGTGCGGGCTGGAGTCGATGGTCGTCGGCGAGGGCCAGATCCTCGGGCAGCTGCGGCAGGCGTTCCGGCTCGCCCAGGACGAGGGGACGCTCGGCCGCGACCTGCACGACGTGCTGCAGCAGGCGCTGCGGGTCGGCAAGCGCGCGCACGCCGAGACGGGCATCGACCAGGCGGGCGCGTCGCTGGTCAGCGTGGGCCTGGAGGTCGCCGCGCGGCACCTCGGCCCGCTGGCCGGGGTGCGGGCGCTGGTGGTCGGCGCGGGGTCGATGAGCTCGCTGGCGGCGGCGACGCTGAGCCGGGCCGGGGCCGGCGAGGTCGTGGTCGCCAACCGCACGCACGCCAACGCCGTCCGGCTGGCGGAGTCGCTGGACGTGCCGGCGCGGGCGGTGGAGCTGGCGGACCTGGACGCCGCGATCGCCGACGCGGACCTGGTGGTGTCCTGCACGGGCGCGACGGGCCTGGTGCTGACGGCGCCGCAGGTCGCCGCGCAGGGCGTCGGGGCGGACGGCCGGGACCGGTTCTTCCTGGACCTGGCGCTCCCGCACGACGTGGACCCGGCCGTCGGCGCGCTGCCCGGGGTGCGGCTCGCCGGGCTGGACGAGCTGCGCACCGCGCAGGAGGCCGCGCGGGCGATCGGCCCCGAGGCGGTGGAGGCGGTCCGGCGGATCGTCCGGGACGAGGTCGAGGCGTTCCTCAGCGCGGCGCGCGCCGCCGCGGTCGCGCCGACCGTGGTCGCGCTGCGCACCAAGGCCGCCGCGGTCGTGGAGTCGGAGCTGACCCGGCTCGCGGGCCGGCTGCCGGAGCTGGACGAGCGGGCCGTCAGGGAGATCCAGCAGACCGTCCGGCGGGTCGCGGACAAGCTGCTGCACGCGCCGACCGTCCGGGTGAAGGAGCTGGCGGCGGCGCCGGGCGGCGACTCCTACGCCGACGCGCTGCGCCGGCTGTTCGACCTGGACCCGAAGGCGCCGGTGGCGGTCGCGCGCGCCGACATGCGTCCCGACGACGACGCCGGGGAGCCGGCGCCCGGGAGCGCCTCGGCGCCCTGGAGCGGTTCCGCACGTACGGTGGAAGGGACCCGTGCCGCGGACGGGTCCGGCGGGACGCGGGTCGCGGACGCGGCGAAGGCGGCTGAGGTCGCGCGGGTGACGCGGGCGGACTGCGCCGAGGCCGACTGCGTGAGCGGCGGCCCCGCGGACGCGGCGGCGGACCCGGTCGACGCCGGCACGGTGAACGCGCAGGCCGCGAGCGTCCGGGCGGTCAGCGCCCGCGGCGGCGCGCCGCGCGGTGAAGGAGCACAGTCGTGAACGCGGGGGCCGTGGAGCGCGCCGCCCGCCCTACGGTCGGAGCAGGGCAGTGAGTGGAGCAGCGCATTGAGTACCGCGGACAGGGGCCCGCTGCGGCTCGGCACCCGCAAGAGCCTCATGGCGATGACGCAGTCGCGGCTGGTCGCGGACGCATTGACGGAGGCCACCGGGCATGCCGTGGAGCTGGTCGGGGTAACGACCGAAGGTGATGTCTCCAAGGCGCTGCTCGCCCAGATCGGCGGGACGGGTGTCTTCGTCAACGCGCTTCGCGACAGGCTGCTGGCCGGTGAGGTGGACTTCGCCGTGCACTCGCTGAAGGACCTGCCGACCGGGCCCGCGGAGGGGATCGCGCTCGCCGCGACCCCCGTCCGCGACGACCCGCGCGACGCCCTGTGCGGCCCCTGCAAGCTGGCGGACCTGCCGCGCGGCGCCCGCGTCGGCACCGGGTCGCCGCGCCGCGTCGCGCAGCTGCGCGCGATGCGCCCGGACCTGGACGTCGTCGCGATCCGCGGCAACGCCGACACGCGGCTGCGCAAGGTCGCCGACGGGGAGCTGGACGCGGTGGTGCTCGCGCACGCGGGGCTGCGCCGGATCGGCCGGCTGGACGCGGTCGCGGAGGTCTTCGACCCCGACCAGATGCTGCCGGCGCCCGGGCAGGGGTCGCTCGCGCTCGAATGCCGCGCCGACCGGGCGGAGCTGCGTGCGCTGCTTGGAACGGTCGATGACCCGATGACCAGGGCCTGCGTGACCGCGGAGCGGACGGTGCTCGCCGTCCTGGAGGGCGGTTGCTCCGCGCCCGTGGGAACATACGCTGCCGAAGTAGAAGAAGAACTGCATCTGACCGCGACCGTCGCCGCGTTCGACGGGAGCCGGCAGATCAGGCTGTCCGCAAGCGGCCACCCGGACGACGCCGAGACGCTGGGGCGCGACCTCGCGCACCGGCTGCTCGCGCAGGGGGCCGACCAGTTGATGGGGGAGCGCGATTGAGCCCCGCTAGCCAGAGCCCCGCCTGCCCGGGGGCCGCCGGCCCGGGCGCCGCCGGATCGGCCGCCGCCGGATCGACCACGGCCGGCCGGCCGAGCCGTACCACCGACCCCGGCACGGTCGCGATCGTCGGGATGGGCCCGGGCGACCCGGGCCTGCTGACGCTGCGCGCCGCGGCCGAGCTGGAGCGCGCCGACACCGTCGTGGTCAGCCGCGCGCACTGCCCCGCCGACGTCCTCGCGCACTGCCGCGCGGACGTGGAGGTCCTCGACACCGCCGACGGCGACCCGGTGAAGCTCGCGTCGCGCGCCGCGAAGGCGGGGCGCCGCGTCGTCCGGCTGTTCCACGGCGACCCCGGCGTCGTCTGCGGGTTCGCCACCGAGGGCGCCGCGCTGCGCAAGGCGGGGGTGCCGTTCGAGGTCGTCCCCGGCGTGTCCGCCGTGACCGGTGTGCCCGGCTATGCGGGCATCCCGCTGACCGACCCCGAGCACCGCGAGTTCCGGTTCGTCGACGCCTCCGATGGCGGCGTCGACTGGGAGGAGTTCGCCGGGTCCGACGCGACCCTCGTGATCTTCGGCGCGGAGGGCGCCGTCGCCGAGGTCGCCAAGGGCCTCGTCGCGGCCGGCCGCCCGGACTCGACGCCCGCCGCGATGACCAGCCTCGGCACCACCACCGAGCAGGAGACCGTCGTCTCCACCCTGCAGAAGCTGGCCTCCGACACCAAGGGCATGGAGGCCCCCGCGATGATCATCGTGGGGGACGTGGTGTCCTGGCGCGACAAGCTGTCCTGGTTCGAGACCAAGGCGCTGTTCGGCTGGCGGGTGCTGGTGCCGCGCACCAAGGAGCAGGCCGCGTCGCTGTCGGACCAGCTCCGCGGGTACGGCGCCGTCCCCGACGAGGTCCCGACGATCTCCGTCGAGCCGCCGCGCACCCCGCAGCAGATGGACCGGGCCGTCAAGGGCCTCGTCACCGGACGCTACGAGTGGGTGGTGTTCACCTCCACCAACGCGGTCAAGGCCGTCCGGGAGAAGTTCGTCGCCTACGGCCTGGACGCCCGCGCGTTCGCCGGGCTGAAGGTCGCCGCCGTCGGCGAGCAGACCGCCGCCGCGCTCGTCGAGTTCGGCATCCACCCCGACCTGACCCCGTCCGGGCAGCAGTCCAGCGAGGGCCTCGCCGAGGTGTGGCCGCCCTACGACGAGGACCTCGACCCGATCAACCGGGTGCTGCTGCCGCGCGCCGACATCGCCACCGACACCCTCATCGCCAAGCTCACCGAGCTCGGCTGGGAGTGCGAGGACGTCACCGCCTACCGGACGGTCCGGGCCGCGCCGCCGCCCGCCCCGATCCGCGAGGCGATCAAGGGCGGCGGGTTCGACGCGGTGCTGTTCACCTCGTCGTCCACGGTGAAGAACCTGATCGGCATCGCCGGCAAGCCGCACAACGTCACGGTGATCGCGGTGATCGGCCCGCAGACCGCCAAGACCGCCGAGGAGTACGGGCTGCGCGTCGACGTGATGGCGGACAAACCGTCGGTATCGGCGCTCGCTGAGGCCCTCGCGGAGTACGGTGCCAAGCGGCGGGCGGCCCAGATCGAGGCCGGCGACCCGCTGCGCAAGCCCAGCCAGATGCGCCGGGGAGCCCGGCGCCGCAAGTAAGAGCCCGCCGACCGGGCCCGGCGCGGCCCGCGCCGGGCACCGGGAAAGAAGGATCATGTCTGCTCAGTTCCCCGTCGCGCGGCCGCGGCGGCTGCGGCGCACGCCCGCGCTGCGCCGGATGGTCGCCGAGACCCGGCTCGCCCCCGCCGACCTGGTGCTGCCGATGTTCGTCAAGGAGGGCATCACCGAGCCGCAGCCGGTCGCGTCGATGCCGGGCGTCGTGCAGCACACCCGCGACAGCCTCCGCAAGGCCGCGCACGAGGCGGCCGAGGCGGGCGTCGGCGCGCTCATCCTGTTCGGGATCCCCGCGGTGAAGGACGGCACCGGCTCGGCCGCCGACGACCCCGCCGGGATCGTCCAGCTGGCCCTGCGCGACCTGGCGTCCGACCTCGGCGACGCCATCGTGGTCATGACGGACCTGTGCCTGGACGAGTACACCGACCACGGGCACTGCGGCATCCTCACCGCCGGCGGCGAGATCGACAACGACGCGACGCTGGAGCGGTACGCCTCCATCGCCGTCGCGCAGGCCGCCGCCGGGGCGCAGGTGGTCGGCCCGTCCGGGATGATGGACGGGCAGGTCGGCGTGATCCGCGAGGCCCTCGACAAGGGCGGCTACACTGACGTCTCGATCCTCGGGTACTCGGTGAAGTACGCCTCCGCCTACTACGGCCCGTTCCGCGACGCCGCCGAGTGCGCCCCGCAGTTCGGCGACCGCTCCACCCACCAGCAGGACCCGGCCAACGCCGACGAGTCGCTCCGCGAGGTGTTCCTCGACCTCGACGAGGGCGCCGACATGGTGATGGTGAAGCCCGCCGGGGCCTACCTCGACATCGTCCGCCGGGTCCGCGACGCCGTGGACGTCCCCGTCGCCGCCTACCAGGTCAGCGGCGAGTACGCGATGATCGAGGCCGCCGCGGAGAAGGGCTGGATCGACCGGGACCGCACCATCATGGAGTCGCTGGTCGCGATCCGCCGCGCGGGCGCCGACATGATCCTCACCTACTGGGCCACGGAAGTGGCGAAGAAGCTGCGCTGACCCGCGAGCCGCCCCGCACGCCCCCCGCACCACCGGCACCACCCGCACCCCCGCGCGCCCCCTCGGAACCCTCATGCGCCCGCCGGGAGAAAGCTCCAATGATCATAAACGGGTAGTTACTTAGGGTCGTTTCGGCGGGGGCGCCGTGTCTGGCGCGGCGGGGCGCGGGCATCATCGTCTATCAAGAACCCACGTTCGACCTTGGGTATTGGGGGGCGGAGATGCTGGCGGTCTCGGGGAACAGGCGGCAACGGGCGGCACGCGACCGGATGGCCTCGGCCGCCCTGGAGTACGCCGCGATGGGCTGGCCCTGCTTTCCGGGGGCGCACCCGCCCTCCGCCGGCGACCGGTCGTGCTCGTGCGACCGGATCGGCTGCCCCGACCCCGCGGCGCACCCGGTGTCGGCGGCGTGGGCGCACCAGGCGTCCGCCGACCCGGACCGGATCCGGCGCTGGTGGACGCAGCGCCCGCAGGCCAACATCATCCTGCCGACCGGCCGGGTCTTCGACGTGTTCGACGTCCCGGCCGCTGCCGGCACCGCCGCCCTCGACCGGATCGCCCGCGAGGACCTGCCCGTCGGGCCCGTCGCGAACCTCGGCGACGAGCGGCACCTGTTCTTCGTCGCCACCCGCGGCGCCCCCGCCGACGAGGACGAGTGGTGGTCCTGCCACCTCGACACCTCGCCGGAGACCGTGACCGAGACGCCCGGGATGCGGTGGCACTGCCGCGACAGCTACGTCGTGGCGCCGCCGTCGCTGCTCGCGTCCGGCAAGGAGGCCGCCTGGGTGCGGCCGCCGCGGCGGGAGCCGCTGCCCGACCCGCTGCGGCTCCTCGAGGTCCTCGCCGACAGCTGCGAGTGACCGGCCCCCGCGGCCGGCGCGGGCCGGTCCGGCCCGCGGTCAGCGCGGCGTCTTGATCGCCTTGCGGCCCCACGCGGAGTACGACGTCGTGATGATCTGGTTGCGGCCCTTCGCCGGCCCGGCCCGCAGCCACAGCTTCACCGGCCGGGACGAGCCGTCCAGCTTGAGCGCGAAGCTGATCTGCTGGACGCCGGTGGCGCGCGCCATCTCCGCGTAGAGCGTGCCCGAGCCGGGCGTCCGCGCGAGCGCCGCGACCGGCGCCTCGCCCCGGTACACCCCTCCGGACTCGGTCAGCGCCGTGGCGGCGTTCAGCAGCGTCGTCACCGCGGCCACCGAGCTGCCGCGCCGCACCTGCTCGGCCAGCGCCGGGTAGCCGCGCGCGCCGGCCGGGGACGGCCGCCACTTCTTGCCCGCCCGCAGGTACACCCGGTCGCCGATCACCACGGCCTGCGCCCGCTTGCGGGTCTTGCCGGACCCCGACAGCGTCATCGAGTACGCCGGCTCCGCGCCCTTGACCAGGCCGAAGGTGCCCTGCGCGGCGCTCGGCGCGCCGCAGCAGCCGGTGCGGCGGTAGCTGAACCGGGCGCCCGGCGCCTGGTCGGCGGCCTGGACGATGCGCGCCGAGAGCTCCGCCGGGGCGACCCCGCCGGGCGGCACGGACGGCTGGGGCGTGCTGCTCTGCGCGGGCGACGGGGTCGGCGGCGTGGCGTCGCCGTCGCCCGACTTCACGAACACGACGCCGCCGACGACCGCGCCGGCGGCGACGACCGCGGCGATGGCGGCGGTGATCCGGCGGTTGCCGGAGCCCCGCGCGGGCGCCTGCCCGGTGGCGATCACCTGGTTGCGGCCGCTGCTGCGGGACGGCTTGGGCTTCGGCGGCTCGGGCTGCAGCGCGGCCTGCGCGGCGAGCTCGGTGAGCCGGCCGCGGCCCTGCGCCTCCCACGACGGCCCGTACGCCGACACGGCGGCCTCCTCGAGGGCGCCGAGGTAGTCCGCAGCGGACTTCGGGCGGGTCTCCGGGTCCTTCGCGAGGCCCTGGCCGATCAGCTCGCGCAGCGGACCCGGGACCTCCTCGGCCGGGACCGGCGCCTCGCGGTGCAGCCGCGCCATGTTGCGCCCGGCGTACGGCGGGTGCCCGGTGAGGCACTCGAAGAAGATCGCCGTGGCCGCGTACAGGTCGGTGGCGACGGTCGCGGGTGCCCCGTCCCACAGCTCCGGCGCGGCGTACGCGGGGGCGAGCTGCGCCTCGGTGCCGGGCGCGGCGGTCGCGAAGTCGGTGAGGCGCGCGTTGCCGTCGCCGTCCACGAGGACCGCCGACGGCCGGACGGCGCCGTGCACGACGTCGAGGGCGTGCGCGGCGGCGAGCCCGAGCAGGGTCCCGCCGAGCATCGACAGGGCCGCGAGCGGGCCCGTGGGGCCCTGCGCGGCCAGCACCCGGCGCAGCGCGACCCCGTCGACGTACTGCATCACGACCGCGGCGCCCTCGGGCGCCTCGACGAAGTCGTAGAGATCGGCGACGTTGGGATCCTCGAGCTGGGACAGTGTGCGCGCGGACGCGCGGAACCGCGCCATGAAGGCCTCGTCGGCGCGCAGCGCGCCGGCGAGGTACTTGATCGCGACCTTCGTGCTGGTCATGTCGTCGACCGCCAGCACCACACGGCCCGCGGCGCCGTCGCCCAGTTCCCGCTCATGGGTGAAGCCCGGGACCGTCCAGCCGTCAACCACGGTGAAAGCCATCCCTCCGATACGGCGGACGCCGGTGAAGATAACGGGCGCCTCCCGACCGGGCGCCGATGTCGTACTTGGTGGAATATCGGCCCGTACCCGGCGAGGTCAAGCGCAGTCGCCGAACTGCAACTGAGAGACTGGAAACGTGACTGGAACCGATCGCTCCCAGCAGTTGTTCGAGCGTGCCGAGGGGCTCGTCCCCGGCGGCGTGAACTCACCGGTCCGCGCCTTCGGGGCGGTCGGCGGGACGCCGCGCTTCATCGCCTCGGCGCGCGGCCCGTACCTGACCGACGCCGACGGCAACGAGTACGTCGACCTGATCTGCTCGTGGGGCCCGATGATCCTCGGGCACGCCCACCCGGACGTGGTGGCCGCGGTCCAGGACGCGGCGGCGCGCGGCACGTCCTACGGGGCGCCGACGCCCGGCGAGGTCGAGCTGGCCGAGGAGATCGTCGCGCGGGCGCCGGTGGAGAAGGTCCGGCTGGTCAACTCGGGGACCGAGGCGACGATGTCGGCGATCCGGCTGGCGCGCGGCTTCACCTCCCGCCCGAAGATCGTGAAGTTCGCGGGCTGCTACCACGGGCACGTCGACTCGCTGCTGGCGGCGGCGGGATCGGGCGTGGCGACGTTCGCGCTGCCCGACACGCCCGGCGTGACC
The DNA here is from genome assembly GCF_040651755.1 of Actinomadura sp. NPDC048394. Taxonomy (NCBI): domain Bacteria; kingdom Bacillati; phylum Actinomycetota; class Actinomycetes; order Streptosporangiales; family Thermomonosporaceae; genus Actinomadura; species Actinomadura sp. NPDC048394. The sequence continues at coordinate 19,522 of NZ_JBEZJL010000003.1, forward strand.
GGCGCGACGACCGCCGACACGATCGTGCTGCCGTACAACGACGTCGCCGCGGTGGAGACGGCGTTCGACGAGCACGGCCACGAGATCGCCTGCGTGATCGCGGAGGCGGTGCCGTGCAACATGGGCGTCGTCCCGCCGCTGAACGGCTTCAACGCGCTGCTGAAGCGGCTGTGCGAGCGCTACGGGGCGCTGCTGGTGCTGGACGAGGTGCTGACCGGGTTCCGGGCGTCCCGGTCCGGCTGGTACGGGATCGAGGGCGTCGCGGCGGACCTCGTGACGTTCGGGAAGGTGATGGGCGGCGGGCTGCCCGCCGCGGCGTTCGGCGGCCGCGCCGAGATCATGGACCGGCTCGCGCCCGCCGGGCCCGTCTACCAGGCGGGCACCCTGTCGGGGAACCCGCTCGCGACGGCCGCCGGGCTGGCGACGCTGCGCGGCGCGACCGACGAGGTGTACGCGGCGATCGACCGGGCCGCCGGGATCGTGTCGAAGGCCGCGTCGGAGGCCCTCGCGAAGGAGGGCGTCCCGCACTCGCTGCAGAACGCCGGGAACCTGTTCTCGATCTTCTTCACCGAGGGGAAGGTCGGCGACTTCGCCGCCGCGCAGCGCCAGAACGTCAAGGCGTACGGGGCGTTCTTCCACGCGGCGCTCGACCGGGGCGTCTACCTGCCGCCGTCGGCGTACGAGGTGTGGTTCCTGTCGGCGGCCCACGACGACGAGGCGATCGGCCGGATCCTCGACGTCCTGCCGCACGCCGCCCGCGCCGCCGCTGCGTCTTCTTGATCCCGGTCAGGGGGCTCGCCTGGCGGCTCGCCCCCTGACCGGGATCGGGCGAGCGCGGCATCGCTTCGCGATCTTCCCGGTGAGGCTCGCCTTCGGCTTCGCCTCACCGGTCAGGTGACGCGCTCGCGTGACGGCTGAGGCATCTCAGGAGCGGCTAGGCGAAGCTCAGCCGCCGGAAGGCGTGGAGGGCCTCGGCGACCGAATCGGCGTGCGGGGCGTGCAGGGGAGCGCGGACCGCGGGATCGTCGATCAGGCCGATCTCGGCGAGGCACGCCTTCAGGACGGACGGGGACGGCTCGGCGAACAGCGCCCGCGCGAGCGGCAGCAGGGCGTTGTGCAGGGCCAGCCCGCGGGCCGCGTTGCCGTGCCGGGCGGCGTCCGCCATGTCCGCGTAGGCGCGCGGCGCCAGGCACGCGGACGCGGCGACGCCGCCGGACGCGCCGAGCTGCAGCATCGGGTAGATGTAGGCGTCGTCGCCGCACAGCACGGCCTTGCCGGTGTCCGCCGCCAGCATCTCCAGGGTGTCCTGGTCGACGGCGCCCGCGCAGTGCTTGATCCCGGCGACGCAGCCCAGCCCGAGCAGCCGGACGAGCGTCTCCCCGGACAGCGGCTTCCCCGTCCGGTACGGGACGTTGTAGGCGATCAGCGGGACGTCCACGGCGGCGCCGACGGCCGCGAAGTGGTCGATCACGCCGTCGTCGGACGGGCGCAGGTAGTACGGCACGACGACGAGCAGCGCGTCGGCGAGTGGCGCGTGCTCGCGGGCCTCCCGGATGGTGTCCGCGGTGCCCATCGTCCCGGCGCCGACGATCAGCCGGGCGCCGTGCTCGATGGACACGGCGCGGCACACCTCCAGGACGGTCCGCCGCTCCTCGGCCGTCAGGAGCGCGGCCTCGCCGGTCGTGCCGAGCGCGACGAGCCCGGTCGCGCCGTCGCCGAGGCAGTGGACGGCGAGGCGTTCGAGGGACTTGGCGTCCACCTCGCCGGAACGGGTGAACGGCGTGACCAGGGCCGCATTGATTCCGTGCATGGATGTCACCTCGTCTGGACGGGCTCCGCCGGCGGAGCCACCTGGATGGGCGCGCGGGAAGCGCTGGGCGCGCGGGAGGCGCGGGTCTCGTGGGCGCCGCGGGACGTGCGGGACGAGCGGGACCGCAGCCGGACGCTGCCCGCCGCGACGCCGCAGATGATGAGCGCCGCCCCGGCGAGGCGCGTCCCGTCCACGTGCTCGCCGAGGACGAGCGCGGCGGACAGCAGCCCGAACGGCGGGACGAGCAGCGAGTACATGGCGACGGTGCCGGCCTCGTAGCGGCGCATCAGCCAGCCCCACACGCCGAACCCGACGAGCGTCGAGACGTAGGCGATGAAGGCCAGCGAGCCGACCCCGGCGACGGACAGGTGCCGCGCCGCGTCCGGCACCGCCCCCGGCCCCTCGAAGACCAGCGAGAGGGCGAACAGCGGGACGGGCGGGATCAGCGACATCCACACCATGAACCCGAAGGCGTCGACGGGCTCGGCCGCGGTCTGGTTCATCCGCCGCATCGCGACGTTCGCCAGCCCCCAGCTCGCCGCCCCGCCGATGCACAGCAGGAACGCGCCGACCGGGCTCCCGCTGTGCTCCCCCGACCAACCGGCCCCGTCCGACCTCCCGGCCGCCTGCGCGACGCCGAGCAGGGCGACGCCGGCGAACGCGACGGCCATTCCGATGATCTGCCGGGCGCCGAGCCGCTCGCGCAGCAGCACCCCGGCGAACAGCGCCGTGAAGATCGCCTGGACCTGGAGCACCACCGACGACAGCCCCGCCGGCATCCCCAGCCGCATGCCGATGAACAGCAGCGCGAACTGCCCGACGCCCAGCGGGATCCCGACCAGCCACAGCCAGCGGACCGCGACCGGCGGGCGCCGCACGAAGAACACCGCGGGCAGCGCGGCGGCGGTGAACCGCAGCGCGGCGAGCAGCAGCGGCGGGAAGTCCTCCAGCGCGACCTTGATCGGGACGAAGTTGAATCCCCAGATCGCGGCGATCAGGGTGGCCAGCAGGACGTGGCGCGGTCTCATGCCCCGATCGTCGCCCGGCCCCTTATTTTAGGACAAGCTAGAATCTGTCGACATCTCGTTTTAGAGTTGCTACATGCTCGATCTCGAACGGCTGCGCGCGCTGCACTCCGTCGCCACCTACGGCTCGGTCAGCGCCGCCGCCGACGTCCTGCACGTCACCACCTCCGCGGTCTCCCAGCAGCTCGCCAAGCTGGAGCGGGAGACCGGCCAGAAGCTGCTCGAGCGCAACGGCCGCGGCGTGCGGCTCACCGACGCCGCGGAGCTGCTCGTCGGGCACGCCGAGAAGATCCTCTCGCTGGTCGAGCAGGCCCAGGCCGACCTGGAGGCGCACCGCGGCTCGGTCGTCGGCCAGCTGACCCTCGCGGCGTTCCCCACCGCCGTCCGCGGGCTGATGCCGCAGGCGCTGCGGCGGCTCCGCGCCGAGCACCCCGACCTGCGCGTCCTGGTGCGCGAAGAGGACCCCCTGCACAGCATGCCGCTCGTGCTGCGCGGCGACCTCGACATGGCCGTCGTCCAGGACTGGAACAACGAGCCGCTGCCGCTGCCGGAGGGCCTGCACAAGGGCGCCATCTGCGACGACGTCGCCGACGTCGCGCTGCCCGCCGGGCACCCGCTGGCCGGCCGCGACAGCGTCGACCTCAAGGAGCTGGCCGGCGACCCGTGGATCAGCTCGGTGCCCGACAGCATCTGCTGCGACTGGCTCCTGCGCACCCTGCGCGCCGTCGACAGCGAGCCCCGCATCGAGCACATGGCCTACGAGTTCGCGACGCAGCTCGCGCTCGTCGCCGCCGGGATCGGCAACGCGATCCTGCCCCGCCTCGGCCGCTGCGACGTGCCGCCGGACGTCGCGGTCGTCCCGCTCGCCGAGCCGCTGACCCGCCGCGTGTACGCGGTCTGGCGGGAGGAGGCCGCGCGCCGCCCCGCGATCCGCGCCGCCGTGACCGCGCTGCGCGCCGGCGTCCCCGACTCCGCCGTGCGAGCCGCCTGACCGCCCGCGTCCCGCGCCGACCGCCCGCGTCCCGCGCTGACCGGCCGCGTGCCGCGTCGACCGGCCGCGTGCCGCGCTGACCGGCCGCGTCCTGCCTCGTGCCGCCGGGGGACGGCCGGGTCGCCGTGCCGCGCCCGATTCGGTACCTTCTTCGCGATCATGGCGGGAGGGTGCGATGAGCGGCTGGCGGATCGAGGGATACGCCGAGGTGCGGGAGCTGGGCGCGGGCGCCCAGGGACGCGTCGTGCTCGCCCGGCACGAGCGGTCCGGCACGCCCGTCGCGATCAAGTACCTGAACGCGTCCGCGAGCGAGGACGACCGCGAGCGGCTCCGGCACGAGGCCCGGATGCTCGGGCGGGCCGAGAGCCCGCACATCGCCCGCCTCTTCCGGCTCGTCGAGGGCCCCGACGGCGCCGCGATCATCATGGAGGCCGTCGACGGGGTGTCCCTCAAGGAGCTCCTCGCCCGGCACGGCGCGCTCGGCCCGGAGGCGTCGCTGTCGGTGCTGAAGGGCTCGCTGCTCGGCCTCGCCGCCGCCCACGCGCTCGGCGTCGTCCACCGCGACTACAAGCCCGCGAACGTCGTCGTCCCGGCGGACGGGCGCAGCCGGCTCGTCGACTTCGGCATCGCCGCCCCGGCCGGGCAGGAGGCCGGCGGCGCCGGCACCCCGTCCTACATGGCGCCCGAGCAGTGGGACCGGCACACCGCCACGCCCGCGACCGACGTGTACGCCGCGACCTGCGTGTTCGTCGAGTGCGTCAGCGGGCACCGGCCGTTCGCCGGGAACCGCGCCGAGCTGATGCGGGCGCACCTCACCGGCCCCGTCCCGGCCGAGACCGTCCCCGAACCGCTCCGCCCCCTCGTCGCGCGGGGCATGGCCAAGGACCCCGCCGACCGCCCGCCGAGCGCGGCCGCTTTCGTCGACGACCTGGAGCGGACCGCCCGCGAGGCCTACGGGCCGGACTGGGAGTCGCGCGGGGTCCGCGCGCTCGCCGCGTCCGCCGTCGCGCTCGCCGCCCTGTTCCCGCTGGCCGCGTGGGTCGTCCCGGGCGCCGCGTCCGCGGCGGGCACCGCGGCCGCGCAGGGCGCCGCGCATGCCGCCGGCCAGGCCGCCGGGCAGAGCGCCGCGGGCCACGTCGCCGCCAAGGCCGGCGGCGCGAGCGTGATCAAGGCGTTCTTCGGCAGCGCGGGCGGCATCGCCACCGCCGCCGCCGGGACGGCCGTGGTCGTCGGCGCCGGCGCCATCGCCGTCCAGCAGTTCGGCAAGGACGACCCGGCGCCGCGCCCCACGGCGACCCGGCCCGTGGCGGCCGTCGCGGCCGTCCGGGACTGCCCCGTCACCGGATTCGACGGCCGGAAGACGACCCCGTCGCCCGGTCCCGCGCAGGTCCGCCTCCCCGAGCAGGTGAAGCCGCCGAAGGACGCCGCCGTCTACGACCTCGGCCAGGGCCGGTACCTGATCGGCCCGGCCGCGAAGGGGTGCTCCGGATCCGTCGGCGCGAACGCCGGGTACACCACGATCGGCGATTCGAAGACGCTGCGGATAACGCAGAACTGGCAGGGATCCGTCGGCAACATCGCCGACCAGGTCTGCATGTACTTCCCGGACTCGCCCGAGGCCGCGAAGGCGAAGCGGGACTTCGGCCCCTGCACGTCCGCCGTGCACGACCGGCAGGACGTCCCGACGGGGGATCCGGCGCTGCGGCTGGTACTGGCGACCGAGCAACCGACGGAACCGCCGCCCCCGTCGCCCTACATGATGGTGACCCTGGCCACGATGGGATCCAACGGGCTGCCGTCGCCCGTCACGTGCCTGGCGCCCGCCGCGCGCGCCGACATGTGCGACGCCGCGCTCACCTACTGGTTCGTCCAGGCGACGGCCGGCACGAAGATCGCCAAGCCGGACCTGGACCGGGTCTCCGCGCGCATCGCCGCGTACGTGCGGGCCGCCGCGCGCTGAGCGCCCCGCCCGCGCCCCGCCAGAGCCCCGCCTCCGCCGCGCGCATGGGGCGTGGACGGGACGGCCGGGCGGCGCGGGTAGCCTGATCGGGCCATGACTGACGACACGACGATCGTTCACCTGCTGCGGCACGGTGAGGTGCACAATCCCGAAGGCGTCCTGTACGGGCGGCTGCCCGGCTACCGGCTCAGCGAGGACGGCGTCCTCATGGCCAAGGCCGCCGCGAAGTGGTTCGCCGACCGGGACGTCACCGCGCTGTTCTCCTCGCCGATGCAGCGGGCGCTGGAGACCGCCGCGCCGCTGGCCGACTCGTTCGACCTGCCCGTGACGGTGGACGATCGGCTGATCGAGGCGGAGAACCACTTCGAGGGGCTGACCTTCGGGGTGGGCCCGGGCTCGCTGCGCCGCCCCGAGCACTGGCGCCACCTGGTGAACCCGTTCCGCCCGTCGTGGGGCGAGCCGTACAAGGAGCTCGCGGCGCGGATGCGCGCCGCCGTGATCCGGGCGCGGGAGGCGGCCCGCGGCCACGAGGCCGTGTGCGTCAGCCACCAGCTGCCGATCTGGATCCTGCGGCTGCACGCCGAGCACCGCCGGCTCTGGCACCACCCGAGCCGCCGCGAATGCGCGCTGGCCAGCGTGACCAGCCTCACGTTCGAGGGCAGCAGGCTCGTCGAGGTCGGCTACCACGAGCCCGCCGAGGGGATCGCGAAGGGCCCCAGTGTCGCGGGTGCCTGACCGCACCGCTAAGTTGAGTACTACGTCCTGTAGTAGTAGGAGGGTCCGTTGAGCCCCCGAATCCCCCATGCGCGCGCCGCGGCCGCCGCCGTCGCGCTCTGCGGGCTGCTGGCCGGCTGCGCGGGAACCGGTTCGGCCAAGAGCGGTCCCGACGGCAACGACGACCGGTTCATCTCGGGCGACGGGAACGTCACGCAGTACCAGCCGGGGCACCGCAAGACCCTGCAGGAGGTCACCGGCCAGACGCTCGACGGCCAGTCGTTCAAGCTCGACTCCCTCAAGGGCAAGGTCGCGGTCGTCAACTTCTGGGCGTCGTGGTGCGCGCCCTGCCGCGGCGAGGCGCCGTCGCTGGAGCAGATCTACACCGAGAACAAGGCGAAGGGCGTCGAGTTCCTCGGCGTCAACTTCAAGGACGCCAAGGACAACGCCAAGGCGTTCGAGCGCAAGTTCAAGGTCACCTACCCGAGCCTGTTCGACGGGGACGGCCAGGTCACGCTCGCGTTCCGGGAGGTGCCGCCGAGCGCCATCCCCAGCACCCTCGTCCTGGACCGGCAGGGGAAGGTCGCGGCGCGGATCATCGGCGCCACCACCTACTCCAAGCTGAACCCGCTGGTGGGGAAGGTGCTCGCGGAAAAATGAGCGCGGCGCGGTGAACGTTGACGAGACGGTGACGAGCGGGTCGCTGGTGGCGGCGGCGCCGCTGGCGGCCCTCGCCGGGCTCGTGTCGTTCCTGTCGCCGTGCGTGCTGCCGCTCGTCCCCGGCTACCTGTCGTACGTGACGGGGATGACGGGCGCGGACCTCGCCGAGCAGCGCCGCGGCCGGCTGCTGTCCGGCGTGCTGCTGTTCGTCGCCGGGTTCAGCGTCGTGTTCGTCAGCTACGGGGTGGCGTTCGGCGGCCTCGGCCGCTGGCTGCTGGAGTACCAGGACCAGATCACCCGGGTGCTCGGCGTCGTCACGATCGTCTTCGGGCTGGCGTTCATGGGGCTGATCCCCGGGCTGCAGCGGACGATGAAGTCGGGCCGGCTGCCGTCGGCGGGCCTCGCCGGGGCGCCGCTGCTCGGCGCCCTGTTCGCGCTCGGCTGGACGCCGTGCATCGGGCCGACGCTCGGCGCGGTGCAGTCGCTGGCGATCAGCGAGGCCAGCGCCACCCGGGGCGCGCTGCTGTCCCTGGCGTACTGTGTCGGGCTCGGGGTGCCGTTCGTGGTGACGGCGATCGCCTACCGCCGCGCGCTCGGCGCGTTCGGGGCGGTGAAACGGCACTACCCCCTCGTGATGCGGATCGGCGGGGGGATGCTCGTCCTCATCGGGGTGCTGCTGGTGAGCGGCCTGTGGGGGGAACTGAACATCGAGCTGAAGTCGTGGATCAGCGGCTTCGAGCCGGTTCTGTGATGCCGACGGATCGGCAGAGGCATTGATATGAGCGACATCAAGGACATCGAGACGGGCACGCAGGCGCCCGCCGCACGGCAGGCACCCGAGGAGGTGCCGCGGCCGCGGGGCCTCGGCCCGCTGGGCTGGCTGCGGTGGGGCTGGCGGCAGCTCACCACCATGCGCACGGCGCTGATCCTGCTGTTCCTGGTGGCGCTGGGCGCGGTGCCGGGGTCGGCGCTGCCGCAGCGGGGGCAGGCGCCGGAGAAGGTCGCGGCGTACCTGTCCGACCACAAGACGCTCGGCCCGTTCTTCGACAAGCTCTCGCTGTTCGACGTGTTCGCCGCGCCGTGGTTCGCGGCCATCTACATCCTGCTGTTCGTGTCGCTGGCCGGCTGCGTCATCCCGCGCGCGGTGAAGCACTACCAGTCGATGCGGGCCCGCCCGCCGGCGGCACCGCGCAACCTCGGGCGGCTGCCGCAGTCGGTGTCGTACGAGACGGACGACGCGCCCGAGGACGTCCTCGCGGAGGCGCGCAAGGTGCTGCGCGGGCGCCGGTTCCGGGTGGACGTGTCCGGCGGCGCCGCGTCCGCGGAGAAGGGCTACCTGGGGGAGACCGGCAACCTCGTCTTCCACCTGGCGCTGCTCGGGCTGCTGTTCGCGCTCGGCGCGGGCAACATGTTCGGCTACCGCGGCAGCGTGCTGATCACCGAGGGCAAGACGTTCGCGAACTCGCTCGGCCAGTACGACGAGTTCACCCCGGGACGGCTGTTCAAGGACGGCGACCTCGCCCCGTTCACCATCTCCCTGGACGACTTCAAGGCCAAGTACGAGCTGGAGGGCGACAAGCGCGGGCAGGCCACGGCGTTCGACGCCTGGATCCACTACCGCGACAAGCCGTCCGGCAAGGACACCAAGTACGACCTGCGGATCAACCACCCGCTGAAGGTCGGCGGCACGAAGGTGTACCTGCTCGGCCACGGCTACGCGCCGAAGTTCACCGTGAAGGACGCCAAGGGCAACGTCGCCTTCCAGGACACCGTCCCGTTCCTGGCGATGGAGCCGCGGAACCTGACGTCCGAGGGCGTCATCAAGGTCCCCGACGCCGAGCCCGACCAGCTCGCCTTCTACGCGATCCTGTGGCCGACGGCGGTCGCGAGCCCGGACGGCAAGCAGATCGTGTCGGCGTTCCCCGGCGCGCTGCGGCCCGTCATCACGCTGTCGTCGTTCAAGGGCGACCTCGGCCTGGACTCCGGCACCCCGCAGTCGGTGTACAAGCTGGAGGGCATCGGCAAGACCCTCCAGCCGATCAAGGGCGGCGAGAAGCTGCTGGAGCCGGGCGAGACCTTCACGCTCCCCGGGAACGCGGGCTCGATCACGTTCGACGGCATGGCGGAGTACGCGACGCTGTCGGTCAACCACGACCCCGGGCGCATCCCCGCGCTGATCGCGGCGGTGCTGGCGGTGCTGGGCGTGGCGACCTCGTTCCTCGTCCGGCGGCGCAGGGTGTGGGTCCGTGCGAGCGCCGGGACGGGCGGGCGTACGGTGGTGGAGGTCGGCGGCCTCACGCTCGGGAACCCGCCCTCGGAGTTCGACGACATCGTGACCGCGCTGCGCGGCCCGGACGCCCCCGCCTCCGAACCGGACGAGCCCGAACCGGAGAAGGCCGAACCGGAGAAGGCCGAGTCGGAGAGGGCCGAACCGGAGAAGGCCGAGTCGGAGAGGGCCGAGTCGGAGAGGGCCGAGTCGGAGGAATCCGAAGCGGAGGAATCCGAGGCGGAGAAGCGCGAACCGGAGACGTCCGAAGCGCAAAAGACAGGGCGGGAGGAGGCCGGGTCCGTCGAGGACGGCACCGGGCCACAACAGAACGGGTCCGAAGCGGACCCCGGCGCCGATCGGGGTTCCGGGTCGGCAACCGAACCGAAGGAGTGACGAGGTGAGCAACGCCGACCTCGCGAACCTGAGCGACAAGCTCATGCTGACCACCGTGGTGATGTACATCGTCGCGCTGGTCGCCTACGCGGCCGATCTCGGCTTCGGCCGCCGCTCCGCGGCGGTGGCCGAGGAACGGGCCGAGGCCAAGGTGCTCGTCGGCGCCGCCGGCGCCGAGACCGTCGAGGGCGCCGGGCCGGCCGGCGCGGCCGCCTCCGCCGAGGCGTCCGAGGACGCCGGGGCCGAGCGCCAGCGGGTCGACTGGGCGCGGCTGGCGATCGTGCTGAACGTGCTCGGCTGGGTGGCGCACCTTGGCATCCTGGTCACCCGCGGGCTGGCGGAGCACCGCTGGCCGTGGGGCAACATGTACGAGTTCATGACGGCCCTGTCGTTCGCCGCCGTGACCGCGTTCATGATCGTGGCGCTGCGCTACAAGGCGCGGTTCCTCGGCGCGTTCGTGATGGCCGCCGTGGTCATCGCGCTCGGCGTCGACAACATCTGGCTGTACGACTCGGCGGGCCCGGTCAGCCCGGCGCTCAACTCCTACTGGATCGCGATCCACGTCACCGCCGCGATCATCGCGACCGGCTCGTTCACGGTGGCGGGCGCCGCGACCATCCTGTACCTGCTGAAGTCCCGCGCCGAGACGAGCGAGGCCGGGGTCGGCGGCGGGATGCTGTCGCGCATCCCGTCCGCCGCGGACCTCGACCGGCTGTCGATGCGGGTGACGACGTTCGCCTTCCCGATCTGGACGGCCGCCATCATCATGGGCGCCATCTGGGCCGACGAGGCGTGGGGCCGCTACTGGGGCTGGGACCCGAAGGAGGTCTGGTCCTTCGTCACCTGGATCGTGTACGCCGCCTACCTGCACGCGCGCGCGACGGCCGGGTGGAGGGGCCGCAAGGCGGCGATCCTGTCGCTGATCGGCTTCGGCTGCCTGCTGTTCAACTTCTTCGGCGTCAACTACATGTTCTCCGGCATGCACTCCTACGCCTGAGCGCGCCCCGGGCACGTCACCGAGCACGTCCCGGGCACGTCCGGGCACGTCGACGAGCACGTCACCGGGCATGTCGACAAGCACGTCACCGGGCATGTCGACGAGCACACGAGCAGGTCATCGAGGACCGCGGCCACCGCTCCGGCGGGGCGCCGCGGTCCTCGCACATCCGCGCCCGCCCGTTCCGTGGTGACTCGCGGGGATGACGCCGAGTCGGGTTGCGGCTTACCCTGCCTCGGGGGCCCTCTCGCTCGGCGACTCCGCGGGCCCCGCTGACAGAGGAGCCTGATGCGCTTCAAAGGCATCCACCGCAAGCCCCGGGAGCTCAGGAACCGGGAGGCGCCCCGGGGCTCGGCGTTCCGCGGGGACGGCGCGGCCCGCAGGGACGACGCGGCCCGCGGGGACGAGGCGGCGTACGCGCCGTCGCCGCCGGACTCGGGGCGCCGCTCCGAGCCCGGGCACGTCCGGCCGCGCAGCAACCAGCCCCGCGACCGGTTCGGCCGGTTCCGCAAGGCCGGCCGCGACGACGACTTCGCGCTCGCCCCCGGCACCGACCGCCCGGACGCCGCCGAGACCGCGCCCGGACGGTACGGGCGGCGCGGCGCGGGCCGTCCCCGCCCCGGCGACTACGCGTGGAGCGACTTCGAGCTCGACGACGCGCTGCGCGTCGAGCCGTACCCGCCGGGCATGCCGCACGCGGCCGACGGGCGGCGGCACTGCGGCGTGCTGGAGAGCGTGCTGTACCGGCAGTGGGACGCGCGGCAGGGCCCGCCGACACCGGAGGTGATCCGGGCCGTCGACAGCCTCGCGTCGCTGCCGGAGGCGCTGAAGGAGAAGCTCGCGGGCGGCCTCGACGGCATCTACGTCGGTCCCGGCGGCGTCCCGCAGCTGGACGACATGGGCCACCTGCGCGACCGCCCGCTGCCGTCCGGCCGCGCCACCTGGGACATCTGCGCCGGCGCCTACGGCGACCGCAAGATCATCGTGGGGGACCGGCCGTCGCCGACCCCGGACGTGATGCTCCACGAGGTCGGCCACGCGCTCGACGACATCGACGGCGAGGCCGGCGGGTGGACCTCCGACAGCCCCGCGTTCCGGGAGCTGTACGAGCTGTGCCGCCCCCACCTCGCCAGCGACTTCCACCGGCAGCCCGACGCGCTCGGCCGCCGCGAGTTCTTCGCCGACGCGTTCGCCGCGATCTCGTCGCGGCAGCGTCCGGCGCTGGTGGATATGCTCGCCGGCAACATCAGGACGGCACTGGAAGTCATGCTCTTCTTCAACCGCAGATACGGCATCTAGGACACCGCGATGCCGGCGAAGGCGATGGACTCCGAGGGTGATCGACGATGTACGTGATCCGGCTCCCCGACGGCACGCTCCGGGTGCCCCACAGCGTCCTCGCCGGTGACGAAGGGCCCGCGGACGACGGGCCGGGCGCGGACCGGGAGCGGGGCGGGCGGATCATCGCCGACGCCTACGTGGAGATCGGGCCCGGGGATCCCGACTACGACCGGCTCCTCGGCCAGTCGCTCACCGAGCAGGAGCTGGAGGACAGGCGGCGCCGCTGGCGGGACGAGGACGCCGAGCTGGCGCGCCGGTTCGAGGAGTGGCGGGACGGCGAGGCGGAGGAGTAGCCGTGCCGGGTCATCGCGCGACCCCGGACGCCCGGGCTGGTGGACCGGCCGCGGGAGGGCGGCGGTCCGGGCGGTTCCGAGGCCTCGGTCGGCTTCGCCGGGTCAGTGGACCGAGTGCTCGGCGACCGGCTCTTCCCCGCGCAGCAGCGCGTGGACCTCGGACTCCCGGAAGCGGCGGTGGCCGCCGGGAGTGCGGATGCTGCTGATCCGGCCGGCCGCTGCCCACCGGGTGACCGTCTTCGGATCGACCCGGAAGAGGGCGGCGACTTCCCCTGGGGTCAGCAGGCGCTCGCTCGTGCTCTCCACGTTTTCTCTCCCCCTTTGTCCCGCTCTCGGCGCGGGTGGACTGTTTAACAGTGTGGCGGGTCAAGACCGATTTCTCCCTTGTTTTCGGAAAACATCACGCACCGTAGTTCGCCGAGCAGCGGCGATGACGGTCGGTGCTCGCCACCTGGGTCGCTGGGGCCTCGCACACCACACTTGACCTGGCGTGTCACGCCGGCAACCGGCCCTTGACAGGCCGATGGCGGCCCGGTGACGCGGCGGCGGGCACGGCACCGGCGCGCGCGGCGGCGGCCGCCACCCCATACCCTCGTGACCATGTCCGATCTTGTTTCGCTGCAGGAGATCGAGCACGCCGCCGAACGCCTCGCCGGCGTCGCCGTGCGCACGCCGCTCGTCCCGTTCCCCGGCACCGGCGACGGGACGGCGCTGCTGGTGAAGGCCGAGTCCCTGCAGCCGATCGGAGCGTTCAAGCTGCGCGGCGCGTACGCGACCATCTCCTCCTTGCCGGAGGAGCAGCGCGAGCGCGGCGTCGTCACCCACTCCAGCGGCAACCACGCCCAGGCCGTCGCGTACACGGCCCGCGCGCTCGGCATCCCCGCCGTCCTCGTGATGCCGCACACCACACCCGGCGTGAAGGTGGACGCCTGCATCGCGCTCGGCGCCGAGATCGTCTACGTGGAGCCGACCGCCGAGGCCCGCGAGGAGACCGCGGCCAAGCTCGCCGCCGCGCACGGCTTCACCCTCGTCCCGCCCTACGACGACGCGCGGATCATCGCCGGCCAGGGCACCGCCGGGCTGGAGATCGTGCAGGACCGTCCGGACGTGGACGTCGTGCTCGTCCCGGTGAGCGGCGGCGGCCTGATCTCCGGCGTCGCCGCCGCGGTGAAGGCGCTGCGCCCCGAGGCGAAGGTGATCGGCGTCGAGCCCGAGCTGGCCGCCGACGCCCGCGACTCGATGCGCGAGGGCCGCCCCGTCACCTGGGACGCCGAGAAGACCGGCCGCACCATCGCCGACGCCCTGCGCGTCCAGCGCGTCGGCGACCTGCCGTTCGCGCACATGCGGGCGCATGTCGACGGCATGGTCACCGTCACCGAGGACGAGATCCGGGCGACCATGCGGCGCCTCGCCCGCGAGGCCCGCCTGATCGCCGAGCCCGCCGGCGCCGTCGCCACCGCCGCCTACCTGTACCACCGCGACGATCTCCCGGCCGCCACGACCTATGTCTCCCTCCTCTCGGGCGGCAACGTCGACCCGGCCCTCTTCCTCGACGTCCTCAAGTAGCCCCCAGGAGAGATCGCTCGAACCCGGCGGTACCCTCGAAGGGTCATGCGTTCCGTACTGCTTTACACCTCGGGCCGGCTGGCGATCTTCGCCGCCACGGCCGGTGTGCTCGCGCTGTTCGGGGCCCGCGGGTTCCTGCTCCTGCTGCTGGCACTGCTGATCAGCGGCATCATCAGCTTCGTCCTGCTGTCCGGCCAGCGCGACCGGATGTCGGCCGCGGTGACCTCCGGGCTGAGCGCCCAGCGCGACCGGTTCCAGCGCGCGAAGACCCGCGAGGACGCGTAGCCCGTACCGAACGGGCGCCTCGAAGGCGCGGTCGGGGCGGGCAATAGGCTGGCCTCATGACCCGCGCCTCTCTGGATAAGAAGCCCGCCGACGTCGCGGCGATGTTCGACGGCACCGCCGAGCGGTACGACCTGCTGAACACGCTGATGACGGGCGGGCAGGACCGGCGCTGGCGGCGGGCGGCCGTCCGGGCGCTGGACGCGCGGCCGGGCGAGCGGATCCTCGACCTCGCGGCCGGGACCGGGACGTCCTCGGTGCCGTTCGCGGAGGCGGGCGCGCAGACCGTGGCCTGCGACTTCTCCCTCGGCATGCTCCGGGTGGGGGTGCGCCGGCAGGCGGGCGTGCCGCGGCTGAGCTTCGCGGCGGGCGACGCCCTGCGGCTGCCGTTCCGGGACGGCTCGTTCGACGCGGTGACGATCTCGTTCGGGCTGCGCAACGTCGCCGACACCGGGCGGGCGCTGCGCGAGCTGCGGCGGGTGGCCAAGCCGGGCGGGCGGCTGCTGATCTGCGAGGTCAGCCATCCGCCGAACGCGCTGCTGGCGCTCGGCCACCGGACCCACCTGAAGTACGGGCTGCCGCTGCTGGCGCGGGTCAGCTCCAATCCCGACTCCTACCGCTATCTCGCCGAGTCGACGCTCGCCTGGCCCGACCAGGCGGGGCTGGCGCGGCTCGTCCAGGACGCGGGCTGGACGAAGGTGCGCTGGCGCGACCTCACGTTCGGGGTCGCGGCGATGCACCATGCGATCAACCCCGGCTGATCGCGGCGCCGGCGGGTTCGGGACCGGTCCAAAACAGAACCGGCCCAGAAGTACCCACCGGTCGTGATAAAGGAATAGACTCCCCACCGGATCCTTGTGAAGTACTTCACAAGCGAACGAGCTAAAGAGGAACGCCGTGACCGACTCCACCCGACACGCGGACGTGATCGTCGTCGGGGCAGGCCCCGCCGGATCGTCGACCGCCTACTGGCTCGCGCAGGCCGGGCTGGACGTGCTCCTGCTGGAGAAGGCCACCTTCCCGCGCGACAAGATCTGCGGCGACGGTCTCACCCCGCGCGCCGTCCGGGCGCTCATCGGGATGGGCGTCGACATCAACGACCCCGGCTGGGGGCGCAACAAGGGGCTGCGCATCTACGGCGGCGGCGTCAAGGTCGAGCTGCCCTGGCCGGAGCTCGCGAGCTTCCCCGACTTCGGCCTGGTCCGCAAGCGCACCGACCTCGACCAGCTGCTCGCCGAGCACGCCGCGAAGGCGGGCGCCCGGCTGCTGCAGGGCTGCACCGTGACCGGCCCGATCCTGGACGAGCGCACCGACCGGATCAAGGGTGTCACCGCCACCTACGAGGGCGAGGACGTGGAGTTCCACGCGCCGCTCGTCGTCGCGGCCGACGGCAACTCGACCCGCCTGTCGCTGGCGATGGGCCTGCGCCGCCGCGAGGACCGCCCGATGGGCGTCGCCGTCCGGCGCTACTTCCAGACGCCCCGCCACGACGACGAGTACATGGAGGCGTGGCTCGAACTGTGGGACGGCGAGCGCCTGCTGCCCGGCTACGGCTGGGTGTTCGGCGTCGGCGACGGCACGTCCAACGTCGGGCTCGGCCTGCTCAACACCAGCAAGGCGTTCCAGAACGTCGACTACCGGGGCATGATGCGGCGCTGGTGCGCGCAGATGCCGGAGGACTGGCAGTTCGACGAGGAGCACGCGACCTCGAAGATCCGCGGCGCGGCGCTGCCGATGGGCTTCAACCGGCAGCCGCACTACACCCGCGGGATGCTGCTGGTCGGCGACGCCGGCGGCATGATCAACCCGTTCAACGGCGAGGGCATCGACTACGCGCTGGAGTCCGGCCGGCTGGCCGCCGACATCATGGTGCAGGCGCTCGCCCGCCGCACCCCGGCGCAGCGCGAGCGGACGCTGTACGAGTACCCGCGCATCCTGAAGGACGAGCACGGCGGCTACTTCACGCTGGCCCGCGTGTTCGTGCAGGCGATCGGCGACCCGCGGATCATGAAGTTCCTGACCGCGCACGGCCTGCCGCACCCCACCCTCATGCGGTTCACCCTCAAGCTGCTCGCCAACCTGACCGACCCGAAGGGCGGCGACGCCATGGACCGGGTCATCAACGCGATGCAGAAGGTGGCGCCGGCGGCATGAGCGAGGTCCGGATGCTCCCGCAGATATCGCCGTTCCCCGCGAAGCCGCAGGTGAGCGGACTACAGTGCATTACCCGACCCCCTGAGGGGAGTGCTATTGATCACCTTGGCTAGGGTGGCGACCCGTGCTCGTGAGAATTTTCACGAGCGTGTGCAGGGTCACGCCGCCGAGGCGCGCCGGTCCGGCCCCGGACCCCGCGCCCCGTACAGCGTCGTACGTACCGAGGAGGGGCGGTAGAGACATGGATCTCTATGTTCCGATCATCGTGCTGGGAGTGCTCGCCGCCGTCTTCGCCGTCGGCTCGGTGGCGATGGCCTCGCTCACCGGCCCCAAGCGGTGGAACCGCGCGCGCCTGGACGCCTACGAATGCGGCATCGAGCCGACCCCGCAGCCGGTCGGCGGCGGGCGGTTCCCCGTCAAGTACTACCTGACGGCGATGCTGTTCATCGTCTTCGACATCGAGATCATCTTCCTGTACCCGTGGGCCGTCGCCTTCGACCACATGGGCATGTTCGGCCTGGTGGAGATGGTCCTTTTCATCGTCACCGTTCTCGTCGCCTACGCCTACATCTGGCGTCGCGGCGGTCTGGAGTGGGACTGACATGGGTCTTGAGGAGAAACTCCCGAGCGGGTTCCTGCTGACGACGGTCGAGCAGGTCGCGGGCTGGGCGCGCAAGAGCTCGGTGTGGCCGGCGACGTTCGGCCTCGCGTGCTGCGCCATCGAGATGATGGCGACCGGCGACCCGCGGCACGACTTCTCCCGCTGGGGGATGGAGCGCGCCTCCGCGACGCCGCGGCAGGCCGACCTGATGATCGTCGCGGGCCGGGTGAGCCAGAAGATGGCCCCGGTGCTGCGGCAGATCTACGACCAGATGACCGAGCCCAAGTGGGTCATCGCGATGGGCGTGTGCGCCTCGTCCGGCGGCATGTTCAACAACTACGCGATCGTGCAGGGCGTCGACCACATCGTCCCGGTGGACATCTACCTGCCCGGCTGCCCGCCGCGGCCGGAGATGCTGCTGGACGCGATCCTCAAGCTGCACGACAAGATCCAGAACACCAAGCTCGGCCCGCAGCGCAAGAAGCAGATCGTCGAGCTGGAAGAGGCCAAGCGCCGCCAGCTGCCGCTGCTGGGACAAGGAACGGTTTAGATGTCTTCCGAGAACCCTGAGCAGAGGGCCGAGCAGGGCGCCGACCAGCTGCCCGCGCAGGCCGAGGAGGAGCGCCGCGAGCAGCCGATCGCCCGCACGGGCATGTTCGGCGCCAAGACGACCGGCGACACCTCCGGATACGGGCGGCTGGTCATCCGGCAGAGCCCCAAGGTCACCGCGCCGCGCCCCTACGGCGGGCCCGACGGCGCCGCCGAGGCCGGCGAGTTCGACGAGACCGCCGACGAGCTGGAGCGCCTGCTGCCCGACTTCGGCGACGCGATCGAGCGCGTCGTCGTGCACCGCGGCGAGCTGACGTTCTTCGTCAAGCGCGAGCGGCTCCTCGACGTCGCGCGCACCATGCGGGACGAGCCGACGCTGCGCTTCGAGCTGTGCTCCGGCGTGTCCGGCGTGCACTACCCGAAGGACGAGGGCGCCGAGCTGCACTCGGTCGTGCACCTGCTGTCGATCACCCACAACCGGCGCGTCCGGCTGGAAGTGACCTGCCCGGACGCCGACCCGCACGTCCCGTCGCTGGTCCCGGTGTACCCGACGTGCGACTGGCACGAGCGCGAGACCTACGACTTCTTCGGGATCGTCTACGACGGTCACCCCGCGCTCACCCGCATCGAGATGCCCGACGACTGGGTCGGCCATCCGCAGCGCAAGGACTACCCGCTCGGCGGCATCCCCGTCGAGTACCGAGGCGCGGAGATCCCCCCGCCGGACGAGAGGCGGTCGTACGTATGAGCTCAACGAAGTACACCGAGTACGACGCCTACGCCGCCGAGGAGGCGGCCGAGGGCCGCGTGTTCGACGTCAACGGCCAGGACTGGGACCAGGTCGTCGCGGGCGCCGAGGACCTCGGGGACGAGCGGCTCGTGGTCAACATGGGCCCGCAGCACCCGTCCACGCACGGCGTCCTGCGGCTGATCCTCACCCTCGACGGCGAGACCGTCGACGACTGCCGGGTGGGCATCGGCTACCTGCACACCGGCATCGAGAAGAACATGGAGTTCCGCACCTGGACGCAGGGCACCACGTTCTGCACGCGCATGGACTACCTCGCGCCGATCTTCAACGAGACGGCGTACTGCCTGGGCGTGGAGAAGCTCCTGGACGTCACCGACCAGGTGCCGGAACGGGCCCAGATCATCCGCGTGATGATGATGGAGCTGAACCGGATCTCCTCCCATCTGGTCGCGATCGCCACGTTCGGCCTCGAACTGGGCGCGACGACCGTCATGCTGAACGGCTTCATCGAGCGCGAGTACACCCTTGACCTCTTCGAGGAGATCACGGGTCTGCGGATGAACATGGCGTACGTCCGTCCGGGCGGCGTTGCCCAGGACCTGCCGAGCGGTGCGCTCAGCAAGATCCGCGACTATCTCGACCGGATGCCCAAGCGGATCCAGGCGCTGCGGAAGCTGATGGACGCCAACCCCGTCTATCTCGCCCGGACCAGGGACATCGCGTATCTCGACCTTACCGGGTGCATGTCGCTGGGCGTCACCGGCCCCGTCCTCCGGGCCACCGGCCTGCCGTGGGACCTGCGCAAGTCGCAGCCCTACTGCGGCTACGAGACCTACGACTTCGAGGTCGCGACGCAGGACACCTGCGACGTGTACGGCCGCTATCTCGTGCGGATGCAGGAGATGGAGGAGTCGCTGAAGATCGTCGAGCAGTGCGTGGAGCGGCTGCAGCGGGTCAAGGGCCCGGTGATGATCGAGGACAAGAAGATCGGCTGGCCGGCGCAGCTGGCGATCGGCGCGGACGGGATGGGCAACTCGCCCCGGCACATCGCGCACATCATGGGCACCTCGATGGAGGCGCTGATCCACCACTTCAAGCTGGTGACGGAGGGCTTCCGGGTGCCGGCGGGGCAGGCGTACTCGCACATCGAGTCGCCGCGCGGCGAGCTCGGCGCGCACGTGGTCAGCGACGGCGGCACCCGCCCGTACCGGGTGCACTTCCGCGAGCCGTCCTTCGTCAACCTGCAGGCCACGCCGGCGATGGCCGAAGGCGGCATGGTCGCCGACGTCATCGCCGCGGTGGCCAGCATCGACCCGGTCATGGGGGGAGTGGACCGATGACGTTCGAACCGGAAGTGCGCGAGCGCCTCGAGCGCGACGCGAAGCAGATCATCGGCCGGTATCCGAAGCCGCGGTCGGCGCTGCTCCCGCTGCTGCACCTGGTGCAGTCGGAGGAGGGGCACGTCTCGCAGGACGGCATCGAGTTCTGCGCCGAGCAGCTCGGCATCACGCCGGCGCAGGTGACGGGCGTGTCGACGTTCTACACGCAGTACAAGCACGAGCCGGTCGGCGAGTTCCACGTGGGCGTGTGCATCAACACGCTGTGCGCGGTGATGGGCGGCGACCAGATCTGGAACGAGCTGACCGAGCACACCGGGGTCGGGCACGACGAGGCCACCCCGGACGGCAAGGTCAGCCTGGAGCGGATCGAGTGCAACGCGGCCTGCGACTTCGCGCCGGTGATGATGGTCAACTGGGAGTTCTTCGACAACATGACTCCCGAGAAGGCCAAGCGGCTGGTCGACGACCTGCGCGCTGGTAAGGAAGTGCTTCCTTCGCGCGGGCCGAACAAGCTGTGCAGCTGGAAGGACGCGTCCCGGGTGCTCGCCGGGTTCCCCGACGGCCGCGCCCACGAGGGCGTCCAGGCCGGGCCCGAGTCGCTGCGCGGGCTGGAGCTCGCGAAGCAGCGCGGCTGGGAGGCCCCGTCCGCCGACACCGGCGGGGCGGCGCCCGAGGAGCCGGTCCGGCCGGGCGAGATCACCGATCCGCCGCCCAACGAGCCGGGCAAGCCGATCGGCGGCGACGTGAAGCCGGGCAGCCAGGAGGGGCGTAACCAGTGACCACGCTCACCCCGATCCTCACGAAGAACTGGGACCAGGCCGACTCGTTCACCCTCGCGGGCTACGAGCGCGAGGGCGGCTACCGGGCGCTGCGCAAGGCGCTCGGGCTGGCGCCGGACGAGATCGTCCAGATGGTCAAGGACTCCGGCCTGCGCGGCCGCGGCGGCGCCGGGTTCCCCACCGGCATGAAGTGGGGGTTCCTGCCCGCCGAGAGCCCGAACCCGCGCTACCTCGTCGTCAACGCCGACGAGTCCGAGCCGGGGACCTGCAAGGACATCCCGCTGATGATGGCGAACCCGCACGTCCTCGTGGAGGGCGTCATCATCAGCTCCTACGCCATCAAGTCGAACCAGGCGTTCATCTACGTGCGCGGTGAAGTGCTGCACGTGATCCGCCGGCTGCAGCAGGCGGTCGCCGAGGCGCGCGAGGCCGGGTACATCGGCACGAACATCCTCGGCTCCGGCTACGACCTGGACGTGGTCGTGCACACCGGCGCCGGCGCCTACATCTGCGGCGAGGAGACGGCGCTGCTCGACTCCCTCGAGGGGTACCGCGGTCAGCCCAGGCTCAAGCCCCCCTTCCCGGCGGTCTCGGGCCTGTACGGCGGCCCCACCGTCATCAACAACGTCGAGTCGATCTCGTCGGTTCCCTCGATCGTCGAGAACGGCGCCGACTGGTTCACCTCGATGGGCACCGAGAAGTCCGCGGGCTACGGCATCTTCTCGCTGTCCGGGCACGTCACCCGGCCCGGGCAGTACGAGGCGCCGCTCGGCATCACGCTGCGGGAACTGCTCGACATGGCGGGCGGGATCCGCGAGGGGCACCGGCTGAAGTTCTGGACGCCCGGCGGGTCGTCCACCCCGATCTTCACCGAGGAGCACCTGGACGTGCCGCTGGACTTCGAGTCCGTCGGCGCCGCCGGGTCGATGCTCGGCACCCGCGCCCTGCAGATCTTCGACGAGACGACCTGCGTCGTCCGCGCCGTGCTGCGCTGGTCGGAGTTCTACGCGCACGAGTCGTGCGGCAAGTGCACGCCGTGCCGCGAAGGCACCTACTGGTACAAGCAGATGCTCAAGCGGCTGGAGGCGGGCCAGGGCGAGGAGGAGGACCTGGAGACGCTCCTCGACCTGTCCGACAACATCCTCGGCCGCTCGTTCTGCGCCCTCGGCGACGGCGCGACGAGCCCGGTGGTCTCGTCGATCAAGCTGTTCCGGGACGAGTACCTCCGGCACTTCGAGCAGGGCGGCTGCCCGTTCGACCCGGCCAAGTCCACCCTCTGGGGAGGTGCGAAGTGACCGTCACCGACGACAAGTCGGCGGTGGAGAAGCCGGTCGAGATGGTCTCGTGCACCATCGACGGCTTCGAGATCGAGGTGCCGAAGGGCACGCTGATCATCCGGGCCGCCGAGCTGCTCGGCATCCAGATCCCGCGGTTCTGCGACCATCCGCTGCTGGATCCGGTCGGGGCCTGCCGGCAGTGCCTGGTGGAGATCCCCGACGCCGGCAACGGGCGCGGGATGCCGAAGCCGCAGGCGTCGTGCACCACCACGGTGATGCCCGGGATGGTCGTCAAGACCCAGCTGACCTCGCCGGTCGCCGACAAGGCGCAGCACGGCGTGATGGAGCTGCTGCTGATCAACCACCCGCTGGACTGCCCGATCTGCGACAAGGGCGGCGAGTGCCCGCTGCAGAACCAGGCGATGTCCAACGGGCGCGGCGAGTCCCGGTTCGTCGAGACCAAGCGGACGTTCCCGAAGCCGATCCCGCTGTCCAGCCAGGTGCTGCTGGACCGGGAGCGCTGCATCCAGTGCGCCCGCTGCACCCGGTTCTCCGACCAGATCGCCGGCGACGCGTTCATCGACCTGTTCGAGCGCGGCGCGAAGGAGCAGGTCGGCGCGGCGGACGGCAAGCCGTTCCAGTCCTACTTCTCCGGCAACACGGTGCAGATCTGCCCGGTCGGGGCGCTGACCGGCGCCGCGTACCGGTTCCGGTCCCGGCCGTTCGACCTGGTGTCGCAGCCGAGCGTCTGCGAGCACTGCGCGTCCGGCTGCGCGCTGCGCACCGACCACCGGCGCGGGAAGATCACCCGCCGGCTGGCGGGGGACGACCCGCAGGTCAACGAGGAGTGGAACTGCGACAAGGGCCGCTGGGCGTTCACCTACGGGACGCGCCCCGAGCGGCTCACGCACCCGCTGGTCCGGAACGAGAACGGCGAGCTGGAAGTGGCGTCGTGGCCGGAGGCGCTGACCGTCGCGGCCCGCGGGCTCGCGGCGGCGCGGGGCTCCGCGGGCGTCCTGACCGGCGGGCGCGTCACCCTTGAGGACGCCTACGCCTACGCGAAGTTCGCGCGGATCGCGCTGCACACCAACGACGTGGACTTCCGGGCCCGGCCGGTGTCGGACGAGGAGTCGCGGTTCCTCGCCTCCTCGGTCGCGGGCCGCCCGATCGAGGTGTCCTACGCCGACCTGGAGAAGGCGCCCGTGGTCGTCCTCGCCGGCTTCGAGCCGGAGGAGGAGTCCCCGATCGTGTTCCTGCGGCTCCGCAAGGCGTTCCGCAAGAACGGGCTGAAGGTGTTCGGGATCGCCCCGTTCGCGACCCGCGGCCTGCGGAAGGTCGGCGGGACGCTGCTCGCGACCGCACCCGGCTCGGAGTCGGAGACGCTCGGCTCGCTGATCGGCGACCCGTCCCGCGCCGGCGTCCGGACGCTGCTGGAGACGCCCGGCGCCGTCATCATGCTGGGCGAGCGGCTCGCCACCAGCCCCGGCGCGCTGACCTCGGCGGTCCGGCTCGCGCAGGTCACCGGCGCCCGGCTGGCGTGGGTGCCGCGCCGGGCCGGGGAGCGCGGCGCGATCGAGGCCGGGGCGCTGCCCGGGCTGCTGCCGATCGGCCGCCCCGTCACCGACCCGGAGGCGCGCGCCGAGGTCGCCCGCGCCTGGGGCGTCGCGGACCTGCCCGCCGGGCCCGGCGAGGACACCGCCGGGATCGTCGCGGCGGCCGGTGCCGGACGGCTCGGCGCGCTGCTCGTCGGCGGCGTCGACCCGTACGACCTGCCCGACCCGGACGCGGCGCTGCGCGCGCTCGACGCCACCCCGTTCGTGGTGAGCCTGGAGCAGCGGCCGAGCGCGGTCACCGACCGCGCCGACGTGGTGCTGCCCGTCGCGGCCGTCGCCGAGAAGGCCGGCACGTTCGTCGACTGGGAGGGCCGCGGCCGCCCGTTCGACGTCGTGCTGAAGTCCGCCGGGAAGCTGTCGGACCTGCGGGTCCTGCAGGCGCTCGCCGACGAGATGGACGTGCACCTCGGGCTGCCCGGCCCGGAGGCGGCGCGGCGGGAGCTCGCGCAGCTCGGCGCCCACCGCGGCGAGCGGCCGGAGCCGCCGGACGTCGCGCAGGCGCTGCCGCCGCACCCCGAGCAGGGCGAGGCGCTGCTCGCGACCTGGCGGCTGCTGCTGGACCGGGGCCGCCTCCAGGATGGCGAGCCGTTCCTCGCGGGCACCGCCAAGGCCGCGGTGGCCCGGCTGTCGCCCGCGACCGCGGCGGAGATCGGCGCGACCGCGGCCGTCACGGTGTCGGGGCCGCGCGGCGAGGTGACGCTCCCGCTGGAGATCACCGCCGACCTGCCCGACCGGGTGGTGTGGCTGCCGACGAACTCGGCGGGCTGCGCCCTCCACCGGGACCTGGGCGCGGCGGCGGGCGGCGTCGTCAAGATCGCGAGCGGGGTGCTCGCCCGCCCGACCGAGAACGCGGGAGGTACCCGATGAGTCCGCTTGCGGCGCCCGCCGCCGATCCGACGCTCGCCACGTTCGGCAAGGACCCGTGGTGGCTGATCGGCGGCAAGGTCCTGGTCATCTTCGTCTTCCTGGTGCTGACCGTCCTGCTGTCGATGTGGGTCGAGCGGCGGGTCATCGGGCGGATGCAGCTGCGCGTCGGCCCGAACCGCGCCGGACCCCAGGGCCTGCTGCAGGGCCTCGCCGACGGCGTGAAGCTGGCGCTGAAGGAGGACATCGTCCCCCGCCAGGTCGACAAGGTCGTGTTCGTCCTCGCGCCGGTGATGTCGGCGGTGCCGGCGTTCATCTCGTTCATCATCATCCCGTTCGGCCCGACGGTGTCGGTCTTCGGGCACCACACCGCGCTGCAGGGCACCGACCTGCCGGTCGCGGTGCTGCTGGTGCTGGCGATGTCGTCGATGGGCATCTACGGGATCGTGCTGGCGGGCTGGTCGTCGATGTCGCCGTACTCGCTGCTCGGCGGGCTCCGCTCGTCCGCGCAGATGATCTCCTACGAGATCGCGATGGGGCTGTCGTTCGTCGCGGTGTTCATGTTCGCCGGGTCGATGTCCACCTCCGAGATCGTCGCCAAGCAGGACCACATCTGGTTCGCGGTGCTGCTCGCCCCGTCCTTCGTGGTCTACGTGATCACGATGATGGGCGAGTCGAACCGCATCCCGTTCGACCTGCCCGAGGGCGAGGGCGAGCTGGTCGGCGGCTTCCACACCGAGTACTCGTCGCTGAAGTTCGCGATGTTCTTCCTCGCCGAGTACATCAACCTGGCGACGCTGTCGGCGCTGTGCACGACGCTGTTCCTCGGCGGCTGGCGGGCGCCCGCGCCGATCTCCACCGTGTGGTCGGGCGCCAACGCCGGCTGGTGGCCGGTGCTGTGGTTCCTGGTCAAGCTGTGGCTGTTCATCTTCTTCTTCATCTGGCTGCGCGGCTCGCTCCCGCGGGTCCGCTACGACCAGCTGATGAAGCTCGGCTGGAAGATCCTCATGCCGGTCTCGCTGGCCTGGATCCTGCTCGTGTCCACCATCAAGGCGTTCAAGAACGACGGCTACGACATCCAGCAGATCCTGTGGATCACCGCCGGGGTCATCGCCGTCGTCCTGGTGGTCACGGTGGTCTGGGAGATGGTCCGCGGCGGCGACGGCGGCGAGATCGTCCCGGGCGCCGAGGCGCCCGCTCCCCGGGACCCGGCCGCCGGCGGGTTCCCGGTGCCGCCGATGGACGCCCCCCACTACCACGGCCGGGCCCGCGAGAAGCCGGCCCGCCCGGCCACGATCGAATCCGCCTCCGAGGAGGTCACCAGTGGGACTCACTGATTTCCTGAATCCGGTCAAGGGGTTCGGGGTCTCGTTCCACCAGATGTTCATGAAGAGCGAGACCGTTCAGTACCCCGAGGTGAAGAAGCCGACCGCCCCGCGCTTCCACGGGCGGCACCAGCTCAACCGGTGGCCGGACGGCCTGGAGAAGTGCGTCGGCTGCGAGCTGTGCGCCTGGGCCTGCCCCGCCGACGCCATCTTCGTCGAGGGCGCCGACAACACCGAGGACGAGCGGTACTCGCCCGGCGAGCGGTACGGCCGCACCTACCAGATCAACTATCTGCGGTGCATCCTCTGCGGCCTGTGCATCGAGGCGTGCCCGACGCGGGCGCTGACGATGACCAACGAGTACGAGCTCGCCGACGACAGCCGCGAGAGCCTGATCTACACCAAGGACATGCTGCTCGCGCCGCTGCGCGAGGGCATGGAGGCGCCGCCGCACGAGATGCGGCTCGGCGACACCGAGGAGGACTACTACCGCCTCGGCCTCCAGCCCGAGGACGCGCCGAACATCTCCGCCGAGGGCGGCGGGCGGGCGAGCGCCGACAACGCGGTGAAGCGGGAGAAGGCGTCCAGGGGCGGTGAGGGCAAGTGACCGCCCACCTCCAGGCCGCCGGGGTCCTCGCGGGCCACGTCGCCGACAAGCAGTCCGGCGAGCCGTTCTTCTTCTGGCTGCTGGCGATCGTGTCGGTGTGCGCCGCGCTCGGCATGATCCTCGTCCGCAAGGCGGTGCACTCGGCGCTGCTGCTGGCGACCGTGATGCTCTGCCTCGCCGCGATGTACGCGATCCAGAACGCGCCGTTCCTGGCGTTCGTCCAGGTGATCGTCTACACCGGCGCGGTGCTGATGCTGTTCCTGTTCGTGCTGATGCTCGTCGGCGTCACCTCCACCGACTCGCTGGTGGAGACGATCAAGGGCCAGCGGTTCTGGGCGGTCATCGTCGCGATCGGGTTCTTCGTGCTGCTCGCCGCGGGGCTCGGCAACGCCGCGCTCGGCGACTCCGCCGGGCTGAAGGCCGCCAACGCCGACGGCAACGTCCTCGGCCTCGCGCGGCTGCTGTTCACCAAGTACGTGTTCGCGTTCGAGGCGACCAGCGCGCTGCTGATCACCGCGGCGCTGGGCGCGATGGTGCTGGCGCACCGCGAGCGGACCGAGCCGAAGCCGACGCAGAAGGACCTGTCCAAGGAGCGGTTCGCGTCCGGCGCGCACCCGGGCCCGCTGCCCGGCCCCGGCACGTACGCGCGGCACAACGCCGTCGACATGCCGGCGCTGCTCCCGGACGGGACGCCCTCGAAGCTGTCGATCAACCCCGTCATCGCGGCGCAGACCGACACCTCCGAACGGCACGCCGACCTGTACGGCGGGACCGAGCAGGGCGCGGTGGACGAGGACGTCGCCGCGGTCAAGGCGGCCACCGAAGAGGCGAAGGACGCGGACGCCGAGTCGCGCGTCGTCAGGGCCGGCACGCCGGCCGCCGGCGGGAACGCGGGCGGCGGCGCGGGCGGCAACGAGCGTGAAGGCGAGGCTGGTCAATGAGTCCGGGGCACTACCTGGCGCTCTCGGCGATCCTGTTCACCATCGGAGCCCTCGGCGTCCTCGTGCGCCGCAACGCGATCGTGGTGTTCATGTGCGTCGAGCTCATGCTGAACGCCACGAACCTCGCGTTCGTGACGTTCTCCCGCATGCACGGCACCCTCGACGGCCAGATCATCGCGTTCTTCGTGATGGTGGTGGCCGCGGCGGAGGTCGTGGTCGGCCTGGCGATCATCATGACCATCTTCCGGACCCGCAGGTCCTCGTCGGTGGACGACGCGAACCTGCTGAAGTACTGAGAGGTCGGGGATGAAAGCGGAAGGCATCCAGGCCGCGTCCTGGCTTCTCGTCGCGCTGCCCTTGCTGGGCGCCGCGATCCTCCTGCTCGGAGGCCGGCGCACCGACAAGTGGGGGCACCTGCTCGGCGTGGCGACGCCGGTGGCGTCGTTCGCGATCGGCGTCGCGATGCTCGTCCAGATGCTCGGCTACGACGACGCCGCGCGGCGCCGCACCGTGCACCTGTGGGACTTCATCAACGTCGGCGGGTTCAAGATCGGCATGGACCTGCTGGTGGACCCGCTGTCCATCAGCTTCGTCCTGCTGATCACCGGAGTGGGCTCGCTCATCCACATCTACTCGGTCGGCTACATGGCCGAGGACCCCGACCGGCGCCGGTTCTTCGGCTACCTGAACCTGTTCGTCGCGGCGATGCTGCTGCTGGTGCTCGGCGGGAACTTCCTCGTGCTGTTCCTCGGCTGGGAGGGCGTCGGCCTCGCCTCGTACCTGCTCATCGGGTTCTGGCAGCACAAGCCGACCGCGGCGACCGCGGCGAAGAAGGCGTTCGTCGTCAACCGCGTCGGCGACATGGGGCTGATCATCGCGATCGCGCTCATGTTCTCCACGTTCGGCACCGTCGACTTCGGCCCGATCCTCGGCGCGGGCGCCGAGCACGCGGGCCTCGCGACGAGGCTGAGCTCCGGCACCGCGACCGCGATCGGGCTGCTGCTCCTGCTCGGCGCGTGCGGCAAGTCGGCGCAGCTGCCGCTGCAGTCCTGGCTCCTCGACGCGATGGAGGGCCCGACCCCGGTGTCGGCGCTCATCCACGCGGCGACGATGGTGACCGCGGGCGTCTACCTGATCGTCCGCTCCGGGCCGATCTTCGAGATGTCCGACACCGCGCAGCTGGTGGTGACGATCGTCGGCGCGGCCACGCTGCTCGCCGGTGCGATCATCGGTTGCGGCAAGGACGACATCAAGAAGGCCCTCGCCGGGTCGACGATGTCGCAGATCGGCTACATGACGCTCGCCGCCGGCCTCGGCCGGCCCGGCTACGTGTTCGCCATCGCGCACCTCATCGCGCACGGCTTCTTCAAGGCGGGCCTGTTCCTCGGCGCCGGCTCCGTCATGCACGGCACCAACGACGACGTGAACATGCGCCACTACGGCGCGCTGCGCGGCGTCATGATGGCGACGTACGTGACGTTCGGGCTCGGGTTCCTCGCCATCATCGGGTTCCCGTTCCTGTCCGGATGGTTCACCAAGGACGCCATCATCGAGGCCGCGTTCGACAAGGGCGGCACGTCCGGCGCCATCCTCGGCGTCTGCGCGGTCATCGGCGCGGGCATCACCGCGTACTACATGTCGCGCGTGATGATCATGACCTTCTTCGGCGAGAAGCGCTGGGAGGAGGGCGTGCACCCGCACGAGTCGCCCAAGGTGATGACCATCCCGCTGATGGTCCTCGCCGTCGGCTCGCTCGCCGCGGGCGGCCTGCTGATCCTCGGCGGGTTCTCCGACTTCCTGGAGCCCGTCACCGGCAAGCCGGAGCACGCCGAGTCGTTCAAGTGGGTCACGCTGCCGGGCATCGTGGTCTTCCTCCTGATGATCGCCGGTTTCGCGATCGCCTGGATGCAGTACGGCCGCCGGCCCGTGCCGCGCGAGGCGCCCAAGGGCTCCTTCGTCACCGTCGCGGCCCGCAAGGACCTGTACGGCGACGCCATCAACGAGTCGCTGCTGATGCGGCCCGGCCAGTGGCTGACCCGGCTCGCGGTCTGGTTCGACGGACGCGGCGTCGACGGCGCCGTCAACGGGCTCGCCGCCCTCATCGGCGGCACGTCCGGGCGGTTCCGCCGGATCCAGACCGGGTTCGCCCGCTCCTACGCACTCTCGATGTTCTTCGGCGCCGCGCTCGTCGTGGCCGCCCTCCTGGTGGTGAACGTGTCATGAGTGACTTTCCCTGGCTGAGCGTCCTCATCGCGCTGCCGCTGCTGGGCGCCGTCGCGGTCAGCGTGCTGCCGCGCGACAACGAGCCGCTGGTCAAGTGGTTCTCGTTCGGCGTCTCCGCCCTCGTCGGCGTCCTCGCCCTGGCGATGGCGTCCGGCTTCGACGCCGGCGGCGACCGGTTCCAGTTCACCGAGAAGTACTGGTGGATCAAGGAGTTCGGGATCCACTGGGCGCTCGGCGTCGACGGCGTCGCGCTGGTGCTGATCCTGCTGTCGGTCATCCTCGTCCCGCTCGTCATGCTGGCGTCCTGGACCGAGGACGAGCGGTCCGGCGGCGTGGACGTCCCGGCGAAGCGGTCGGTGAAGGGCTACTTCGCGCTGCTGCTGTCCCTCGAGGCCGCGATGATCGGTGTCTTCGCGGCGACCGACGTGTTCCTGTTCTACGTCTTCTTCGAGGCGATGCTCATCCCGGTGTACTTCCTCATCGGGCACTACGGCGGCGGCGCCGCCCGCGAGCGCTCCTACGCCGCGGTGAAGTTCCTGCTGTACTCGCTGTTCGGCGGGCTGCTGATGCTCGTCGCGGTCGTCTGGCTGTACCCGCTGTCGAACAAGCCGGTCAGCGAGGGCGGCCTCGGGCACGGCACGTTCATGTTCCAGGAGCTGCGCGGGCTGCACGTCGACCCGACCACCGCCAAGTGGCTGTTCCTCGGCTTCTTCATCGCGTTCGCGATCAAGGCGCCGATGGTGCCGGTGCACACCTGGCTGCCGACCGCGGCGCAGCAGTCGCCGCCCGGCGCGCTCGTCCTCATCGTCGGCGTGCTCGACAAGGTCGGCACCTACGGGATGCTGCGGTTCTGCCTGGAGCTGTTCCCCGGCGCGTCCAAGTGGGCCACGCCCGCCGTGCTGGTGTTCGCGGTGATCAGCATCATCTACGGCGCGATCCTCGCGATCGGGCAGGTCGACCTGAAGCGCCTCATCGCCTACACGTCGGTGTCGCACTTCGGGTTCATCGTGCTCGGCATCTTCGCGATGACCTCGCAGGGCCAGTCCGGCGCCGCGCTGTACATGGTGAACCACGGCTTCTCCACCGGCGCGCTGTTCCTGCTCGTCGGCTTCATGATCGTCCGGCGCCGGTCGGCGCGGATCACCGACTTCGGCGGGGTGCAGAAGGCGGCGCCGGTGCTCGCCGGGACGTTCCTCATCGCCGGCCTGTCCGGGCTGTCGCTGCCCGGCCTGTCGCCGTTCGTGTCGGAGTTCCTGGTGCTGGTCGGCACCTTCAGCCGCTACAAGGTGGCCGCGTGCTTCGCCGTGACCGGCGTCGTCCTCGCCGCCATCTACGTCCTCTGGATGTACCAGCGGACGATGGGCGGCCCGAAGGTCCCCGCCGTCGAGGGCATGAAGGACCTCACGGCCCGCGAGAAGTGGGCCGTCGCCCCGATCATCGCGATCATCGTGGCGATGGGCTTCTTCCCGCAGCCGGTGCTGCACGTGATCAACCCGTCGGTGAAGGAGACGCTCGCCCGTGTCGACCGGCACGACCCGGCGCCGACGCTCACCGGTAACGTCGCCGAGAACGGAGCCCGTCCATGAGCCCTGCCAGTCACGTGAGCCCGGTGGCTCATGGGGTGCTCGCCCAGGGGGGTGACATCCCGGCCCCGCACATCGAGTACGGCCAGATCGGCCCGCTGCTGCTCGTCCTCGGCATCGCCGTCGCGGGCGTCCTCGTGGAGGCGTTCGTCGGCCGCACCTGGCGGTACGCGGTGCAGGTGCCGGTCGCGTTCCTCGGCCTCGCCGGCGCGTTCGTGTGGACGGTCCTGCTCGGCTGGCGCGACGACCCGCATCACGTCGCCGCGCAGGGCGCCCTCGGCGTGGACGGCCCCACCCTGTTCATCCAGGGCACCATCCTCATCCTCGCCCTGGTCAGCCTGCTGCTCATCGCCGAGCGCGGCAACGGCCGCAGCGGCGGCCTCGTCGGCGGCCACTTCGCCGCGCAGGCGTCCGCGCTGCCGGGCAGCGAGGCCGAGCAGCGCAGCACCGCCGCCGGGATCACCCAGACCGAGGTGTTCCCGCTGATGATGTTCGCGGTCGGCGGCATGATGATGTTCCCCGCCGCGAACGACCTGCTCACCATGTTCGTGGCGCTGGAGGTCATGTCGCTGCCGCTGTACCTGCTGTGCGGCCTCGCCCGCCGGCGGCGGCTGCTCTCCCAGGAGGCGGCCGTCAAGTACTTCCTGCTCGGCGCGTTCTCCTCGGCGTTCTTCCTGTACGGGACGGCGCTGCTGTACGGCTACGCCGGCTCGGTCCGGCTGTCGGACATCTCCGCGCAGGTCAGCAAGGACGCCGGCAGCGAGACCCTGCTGCTGGCGGGCGTCGCGCTGCTGTCGGTCGGGCTGCTGTTCAAGCTCGGCGGCGTCCCGTTCCACATGTGGAAGCCGGACGTGTACCAGGGCGCCCCGACCCCGATCACGGCGCTGATGGCGTCGTGCACGGTCGTCGCCGCGTTCGGCGGGATCCTCCGCGTGTACTACGTCGGGTTCGAGACGCTGAAGTGGGACTGGCGGCCCTACATGTGGGGCGTGGCGATTCTCACGATGGTGGTCGGCGCGATCATCGCGATCACGCAGTCCGACATCAAGCGGATGCTGGCGTACTCGTCCATCGCGCACGCGGGCTTCCTGCTCATGGGCGTGGTCGCCACGTCGCGCGACGGCCTGTCCAGCACGATGTTCTACCTCGTCGCCTACGGCTTCACCTCCATCGGCGCCTTCGCCGTCGTCACGATGGTGCGCGACGCCGGCGGCGAGGCCGGGCACCTGTCGCGGTGGGCGGGGCTCGGCAAGCGCTCCCCGGTCGTCGCCGGGGTGTTCTCCTTCTTCCTGCTCGCCTTCGCCGGTATCCCGCTGACCAGCGGGTTCACCGGCAAGTTCGCGGTGTTCAAGGCGGCCGTCGAGGGCGGCGCGACCCCGCTGGTCGTGGTCGGCGTCATCTCCTCCGCGGTCGCCGCCTTCTTCTACGTGAAGGTGATCGTCGTGATGTTCTTCAGCGAGCCGGAGGCGGACGGCCCCGTCGTCGTCGCCGGGCCGGCGACCGCGGCTGCGGTGGCGCTCGGGGCGACGGCTACTGTGGTACTCGGCGTGATCCCGCAGCCCGTTCTGGACCTTGCGGGCCACGCAACGACCCACATGTTCGTCCGGTAGGGAGTCTTGGGTGAGCGACCCAATCGCTGAGAAGTCCGGCGGGCCGGCTCGACAGGAGTCCGGCCCGTTCGGGCTTCCCGTCGACTCGGCCCTCGCGGCCGATGCCAGGGAGCGCCTGGCCGCAGTCGAGGAACTGCTACTGGAGTCGGTGCGGGGCGAGGACCCGCTGCTCAGCCAGGCGTCCAAGCACCTCGTCGAGGCGGGCGGGAAGCGGTTCCGGCCGATGCTGGTGCTGCTCGCCTCCCACTTCGGGAATCCCGACGCGGCCGGCGTGGTGCCGGCCGCCGTCGTCGTCGAGCTGACCCACCTCGGCACTCTCTACCACGACGACGTCATGGACGAGGCGACCGTCCGGCGCGGCCAGGCGTCCGCGAACTCCCGCTGGACGAACACCGTCGCGATCCTCACCGGCGACTACCTGTTCGCCCGCGCGTCCGACCTGCTCGCCGACCTCGGCCCGGAGGCCGTCCGGATCCAGGCCCGCGCGTTCGCGCGGCTGGTGCGCGGCCAGATCCAGGAGACCGTCGGCCCGGCGGAGGACGCCGACCCCCTCAAGCACTACCTGCAGGTCGTCGCGGACAAGACCGCCTCCCTCATCGTGGTGTCCGGCCAGTTCGGCGCGCTGCTGTCGGGCGCCCCCGCCCGCGTCGTCGACACCATCACCTCCGCCTGCGAGAAGATCGGCGTCGCGTTCCAGCTGTCGGACGACATCCTCGACATCGACTCCGAGACGGAGGAGTCCGGCAAGACCCCCGGCACCGACCTCCGCGAAGGCATCCGCACCCTCCCGATGCACCACGTCCTCGCCGGCGTCGGCTCCGGCCCCGACGACGCCCGGCTGCGCGAGCTGCTCGTCCAGGACCTGTCCGACGACGCGCTGCACGCCGAGGCCCTCGCCCTCCTGCGCGCCCACCCCGCCATGGACCGCGCGCGCGCCGACCTGCGCCAGTACGCGGAGGACGCCCGCGCCGAGCTCCTCACCCTCCCCGCCATCCCCGCCCGCGACGCCTTCACCGGCCTCTGCGACTACGTGGTCTCCCGCACCGGCTGACGGCCGGGTTCGCCGGTCCGGCTCGCCCGCGCGGCGCGCCGGGACCGGCCGTCCGGTCCCGGCGGGCGGCCCAGCACCGCCGCGGCGGCGAGGGCGAGGAAGCCGAGCGTCCCGCCCAGCCACAGGGCGCCGGCCTCCCCGGCGGTGTCGGCGACACGTCCGCCCGCCAGCGCCCCGAGCGAGATGGCGAGGTTGAACGCGGCGACGAACAGCGCCGACGCCGGTTCGGCGGCGCGCGGCGGCACGGACCGCAGCAGCCACGTCTGCAGGGTGACGGACACGCCGCCGTAGGCGGCGCCCCACAGCACCAGCAGCGCGACGGCCGGGAGCGGGGCCCGGCCCGCGATCGGGAAGAGCAGCACGGCCGGCGCGAGCAGCGCGGTGATCGCCAGAAGGGTGCGGCGCGGTCCGCGCGCGGCGGCCGTCCCCGCGGCGAAGTTCCCGGCGACGCCCGCGACGCCGTACAGCAGCAGCAGGGTGCTGATCAGGTCCGGGTCGACGCCGGACACCCGCTCCAGCACGGGCCGCACGTAGGTGTACGCCGCGAAATGCCCGCTGACCAGCAGGAACGTCACGACGAGTCCGGCTCGCGCGCCCGGTGCGCGCAGCACCCGCGCCATGTCCCGCGGGCGTGCCGCGCCCGTCGCGGGCAGCGGCGGCAGCAGCACGGCGAGCGCCGCGCAGGCGGCCAGGGACAGCGCACCGGCGACCGCGAACGCGGCCCGCCAGCCCGCGAGGTCGCCGATCAGCGTGCCGGCGGGGACGCCCGCCACCGACGCGACCGAGATCCCGCCGAAGATGAGCGAGGTGGCGGCGCCGGCGGAGCGTGCCGGCACCAGCCGCGCCGCGAGCCCGCCCGCGATCGCCCACACCCCGCCGATCGCCACGCCGACCAGGATCCGCGTGGCCAGCAGCGTCGCCAGCCCGGGCGCGGCGGCCGAGCCGAGGTCGGCCGCCGCCAGCAGGCCCGCCAGCCCGGCCAGCACCGCGCGCCGGTCCAGCCGGGCGGTGGCCGCCGACAGCACGGGCGCGCAGAGCGCCGCGACCAGGCCGGGCACGGTCATCGCCAGCCCGGCCGCGCCCGCGGACGCGCCGAGGTCCGGGCCGATCGAGGTCAGCAGCCCCACCGGCAGCATCTCGCTGGTGACGACGAGGAACGTGGCCGCGGCGACCGCGAGCACCGCCGGCCGGCCGCCCCGCGGCGGGGAGTCGGAAGGAACCGTCATGCCTTCGACCCTGGCCGGGCGGCGGCACGGGAACAACGGCGAAGACCGCATCCTTCTATGAGCGAGGCTCATCGATCGGCGACCGGAGGAGCGACGTGCCGGAACTGGAGGCCCGCGAGATCGAGTGCTTCCTCGTCCTCGGCGAGGAGCTGCACTTCGGCCGGACCGCGGAACGGCTCTACCTGTCCCAGAGCCGCGTCAGCCAGCTGCTGCGCTCCCTGGAGTCGCGGATCGGAGGCCGGCTCGTCGAACGCACCAGCCGCCGCGTCCGGCTGACGCCGCTCGGCGCGGGCCTGCGCGACGAGCTGGCCCCCGCCTACACCGCCCTCCTCGACGCCGTCGACGCGGCGAGGGCCAGGGCCCGCGGCGTCGGCGGCGTGCTGCGGATCGGCTTCGTCGGCTCGCTCGACGAGGACCTCGCCGGCCTCGTCCGCGCGTTCGAACGCGACCATCCCGGCTGCGAGGTGCGGACCGTCGAGGTACCGCTGGCCGACCCGTTCGGGCTGGTCCGGGACGGGGACGTCGACGCCGCGATCGTGCTCGCACCGGTGCGGGAGCCCGGCCTCGCCTCCGGCCCGGTGTTCTCCGAGGCGCCGCTGAGCCTCGCCGTCCCCGCCCGCCATCCGCTCGCGGACCGCCCGTCCGTGCCCGCCGAGGAGCTGGCCGGGCACCCGCTGATCCGGATCGCCGGACCCGCCCCGCGGTACTGGCGCGAGGCGCAGTCGCCGCGGCTCACGCCCGGCGGCCGCGCGGTCCCGTCCGGGCCGGCCGCCGGGACGATCCAGGAGGCCCTGGCGCTGGTCGCGGCCGGACGCGGCGCGATGCCGCTGTGCGTCCCGACGGCCCGCCGCCACGCGCGCGGCGACGTCGTGTTCGTCCCGCTCACCGGCCTGCCCGACTCGGCGCTGACCCTCGTCTGGCACCGCGACCGCGCCACCGCACGCGTCCGCGCCTTCGCCCGCGCCGTCGCCGAAGGCACGGCACGGGACCGCGCCCCGGCCGCCGCCGGCGGGTCCGGCGCCGCCGTCAGGGCGCGGTCAGGCGCGGTCAGGCGCCCTGCGACTCCAGCGCCGGCAGGCCCCGGGACTTCATCGCGTGCAGGACGAGGTCGATGAGCACCTGCTTGCAGGAGTCGAGACGGCGGGCGTCGCACAGCATCACCGGGACCTTCGGCCCCAGGTTGAGCGCGAGCTGGATCTCCGCGAGGTCGTACTGCCGCGCGCCCTCGAAGCAGTTCACCGCCACGACGAACGGGGTGCCGCGCCGCTCGAAGTAGTCGACCGACGGGAAGCAGTCCGACAGCCGGCGGGTGTCGGCGAGCACGACCGCGCCGAGCGCGCCGAGCGACACCTCGTCCCACATGAACCAGAACCGCTCCTGCCCGGGGGTGCCGAACAGGTACAGGACGTACTCGTCGCGGAACGTGAGGCGGCCGAAGTCCATCGCGACCGTGGTGGTCTTCTTGCGCTCCACCCCGGAGACGTCGTCGACGCCGACGCTCTCGTCGGTGAGGATCTCCTCGGTGCGCAGCGGCCGCGTCTCGGAGACCGTGCCGACCATCGTCGTCTTACCGACCCCGAAACCGCCCGCGATCACGATCTTGACCGCGGTGGGCATCCGGCGGGCGCGCGCGTCGCGCCGCCCGCCCCCGGCGTCAGAGAGCCCGGAGACCATCGATCACCGCCTTGTAGAGCCTGATGTCGTGCATGTCCGCCTCCGGTTCGGGCTCCTGCATCGTGACGAGCCCCTTGCCGAGCAGGTCGCCGAGCAGCACCCGCACGGTCGCCACCGGAAGGTCGAGGTGGCCGGTCAGCTCGGCGACCGACATCACCTGCTGGCACAGCCGGATGATCGACAGGTGCTCGGGGCCGAGGCCGATCGGGCCCTCCGGCTCGGGACCGGCCGCCACCACCAGCGTGATGAGGTCGAACTTGCCGTGGACGGGTTCGATGCGGCCGCTCGTCATCACGTACGGGCGCACCATCGGGCCGGCGCTCTCGTCGTAGATCCGCTCGTGGCCGGGGGTGTGCAGCGCGGGGTCCTGCGGCCAGGGTTCGTGCCCCGGCTCCTCCGGCGGCATCATGCGGGCCGGCCCTCCTGCGCCGCCTCCGACCGCGACGGCGAGGTGAGGTGGTGCCCCATGCTCGTGACGAGCATCGCCATCTCGTAGGCGATGAGGCCCACGTCGGCCTCCTCGCCGGCCAGCACCGCCAGGCAGGCGCCCTTGCCGGCGACCGACACCAGCAGGAACGCCGACTGCATCTCGACGATCGTCTGCCGGACGGGGCCGCCGCCGAACCGGGTGCCCGCGCCCTTGGCGAGGCTCTGGATGCCCGCCGCCACCGCGGACAGGTGCTCGCCGTCGTCCTGGCTCATGCCCGCCGAGGAGGCCATCAGCAGGCCGTCGGCCGACAGCACCACCGCGTTGCGCGCGTGCGGCAACCGGTGGACCAGGTCGTCCAGCAAAAAACCCAGGTCGGATGAAGAACCGGTCTTCTGCGTCACTGACCTTCCTCGCCTTCCGCTGCTTGATTGCCGAGGGCCTCGGCCGCGTCCGACCGTCCCTGCCGGGTGCCGCGCTGGTAGGAGCCCATGATCCGCTGGATCTCCTCGGGCGAGCGGCCCGGGTCGTCCGGTTCGTCCTGCTCGTCGGCGACGAGCGGTTCGTCCGTGCGCAGCGGTTCGGCGAGGTTCGCCTGCGGCACGCGGACCGGCAGGCCGGACGGTGTGGTGGAGATGTCGGGCACGGGTGGCAGGTCCTCCGGCTGGGTCGGTTCGGGATGCCCGCCGCCGGCACCGGTGAGGCCGGATGAGGTGGACGGGGCGCCGTCGGGGGAGCTCGCCTCGTCCGCGGGGGGCTCGTCCTGCCGTCGGGGCAGGCCGTGTTCGGTGAAGCCGTCCGGGCCGGCCCCGGACGGCGGGACCGGCACGCCGGCCGGCTCGGGTGCGCTGGCCGGGTCGTTCGCGCCGGCGGGCTCGGCCGGTTCCGGCGCGGGCGGCGGCACCGCGACCA
This sequence comes from Actinomadura sp. NPDC048394, assembly GCF_040651755.1. NCBI lineage: Bacteria > Bacillati > Actinomycetota > Actinomycetes > Streptosporangiales > Thermomonosporaceae > Actinomadura > Actinomadura sp. NPDC048394. Next base: position 57,330 of record NZ_JBEZJL010000003.1, read on the forward strand.
GCGCGGGCGCGGCCGGCGCCGGCTGCGGCCCGGTGCCGCCGGTGGTGAGCGCCGCGGCGCCGCCGGAACGGCCCGCGCCGACCGCGGTCGGCTGGCGCACCTCCAGGCCGTTCTGCGTGGTCGTGGTGGAGGTCGACGCCGCCCGGACCCGGTCGCCCTCCTCGACGACCAGTCCCTTGGGGATCACGACGACCGCGGTGGTGCCGCCGTAGGCGGACCGCTTCAGCTGGACGCGCAGCCCGTACCGCTCGGCGAGCTTGCTGACCACGAACAGGCCGAGCTGCACCGAGCTCTGCAGGTTGAAGTCCGGCGGGTCCTCGATCCGCTCGTTGATCTCGGCGAGCTTCTCGTCGGTCATGCCGAGCCCGCGGTCCTCGATGTCGATCGCGAAGCCGTTGGCGACCAGGTGCCCGCCGACCTGCACGACCGTGTCCGGCGGGGAGAACGACACCGCGTTCTCGATCAGCTCGGCGAGCAGGTGGGTGACGTCGCCGACCGCGCGTCCGGCCAGCTCGACCGGCCCGAACGGCAGCACGGTGACGCGGGTGTAGTCCTCGACCTCGCCGACCGCGGCGCGCACGACGTCGACCATCGGCACCGAGCTGCGCCAGCCGCGGGCGGGCAGCGCGCCCGACAGCACGATGAGGTTCTCGGCGTTGCGCCGCATCCGGGTGGCGAGGTGGTCGAGCCGGAACAGCTCCTCCAGCTCCTTGACCTCGATGTCGCGGCGGCGCTCCATCGTGTCCAGCATGGTCAGCTGCCGGTGCACGAGGGTCTGCGTGCGGCGGGCCAGGCTGAGCAGGACGTCGCGGATGCCGCGGCGCAGCTCCGCCTGCTCGACCGCGGTGCGGATCGCGGTCTCCTGGACGGCGTTGAACGCGCGTCCCACCTGCCCGATCTCGTCGGTGCCGAACTGCAGCGGCGGCGCCTCCACCGACACGTCGACCTTCTCGCCGTGCCCGAGCCGCTCGACGACGCCGGGCAGCCGCTGCTCGGCCAGCTCCCACGCGGCGACGCGCAGCCGTTCGAGCTGCCGCACGAGGGCGCGCGCCGTGGTGATCGACACGACGATGGACGCGATGACCGCGAGGAGCCCGAGCCCACCGGCGAGCACGAGCCGGACGACCACGCCGATCGCGATCGGCTTGGCGCGGTCGACGAGCCGGTCGCCGCCCGCCTGGATGCTCTCGCGCACCTGGCTCAGCGCGGGCGCCGCCGCGCCCGACCACTGGTCGAGCGTGACCGCGGGCCGGGTGACGGTGTGCGGCGGCTTCCCGGAGGTGATCCGCCGGTTCTGCATGATCTGGTCTTCGAGCGACTGGACCTGGGCGAGCTTGGCGTTCTTCGTCAGCGCGTCGTAAAGGGCGCCGTCCGAATCCTGAATGGCGATGAGCGCCGCGGAGATGTTGTGCCGGCGCGTGCCCACCGTCTGGGTGAAGGTGATGAGCTCGGACTGGCTGAACCGGCCGGCCGTGAGCGAGCCCGCGACCAACGCGTCCTCCTGCGAAAGCAGTTCCCACGTGCGGTTGAGCTCGACTTCGGTGCGGGTGTCGCTGGCGAAGTCCTTGTCGTCCAGGGTGGCCAGGGAATCGTAGACCCGGAAAATGGACTCGATGACCTCGGAATACCCGGCGGCGATTCGCGTCCGGTCCGCGCCGTGCGCGTCGACCGTGCGGCGGATCGCGTCCACCCCGCGCAACCTGCCGACCATCTCGTCGATGCGGTGCTCGAGCAGGTCGCCCGCGAACCATTTCACCTTTCCGTCCCGGGCCTTCTTGATCGCCTCGGCGCTCGCGTCGTCGGTGCGGGACCGCTGCGCGGCGAGCGCGCTGCGGACCGACGCGCTCGGCCGGGAGAACTCGATCATGGACAGCCGGCGCTCCTTCTGGAGTTCGGCCAGCAGCGGGTCGGTCGGCTGGGCGATCGCGCTGTCCAGGGTCGTGACGCCGAGCAGATTGACGCCTTCTCGCAGGGTCACCCAGGCCGCGAAAATCCAGAGTGCGGTCAGGGAGAGCAACAGCGCCGTGATCTTGGTTCGCAGGCGCGAGTTGCGGAAGCGCATTACAATCGCCCCAACAATATGTGAATTGGCTCGCAACCGCGTGGCACATCGTGTTTCGCGGAAGCGAGCCTGCTGGTGTCGTGGTCCGCAGGGGCGGCGGCTAGTCGCCGTTCCATACGGCGTAGAAGACTAGCAACAGGGCCATACCCCCTCAAGGTGAATCGTCAACACACACGGTTTTGTCGCATTTGAGGGCGGTGCGCGGCGGAACCGGTGTGGCGAAATTCACCTCACCGAAACACGCCGGACCCGCGGCCGAGATGAAGCGCCGCCACGACTGCGGCCATGACGATCGCGCCGGGCCTGTAGAGGTCCTTGTCATGCCACAGCGCCGGCTCCCCGTCCGCGTGATCATCCGCGCTGGTCAGCCCACGCAGCAGGTGCGGCCTGGCCCGCGCGGCGGCCTCGGCGGCGGCCGGATCGGCGCCGCGTCCCGTCAGCAGCAGCAGTTGGACCGCGTACGCCGTCTCCTCCGCCGTTCCCTCCCACCGGCCCCAGGAGCCGTCCGCGCGCTGCGTGCCGAGGACCCAGCGGCGCGCCGCCGCGACGGCCGCCGCGGACGCCTCGCCGCCGAACGCCGCCAGGGCGACGGCCGCGCACGCCGTCGCGTAGTAGGGGGAGGCGTGCCAGCGGTCCTCCCAGCTGCCGTCCTGCCGCTGCTGCCCGCACAGCCAGGACGCCGCCTTCGCCGCCGCGGCCGCGTACCGCTCCGCCGAGGCCGCGCCGACGCGGTCCCGCATGGTGGCGAGGTACTGGCCGAACGCCTCCAGGACGTGCGCGTTCGTCGTGATGGACGCCCCGTCCTCGCCCTGCCAGGTGCAGAAGTGCGTGTCCGTCTCGTAGGGGAGGAGGGAGTCGGGGCGGCAGGGCGCGTCGAGCAGGGCCAGCGCGTACAGCGCGCCGGCGGTGGTGTCGGCGTCCGACGGGAGCCCCGCCGCGGCGGCGGTCCCCGCCGGGCCGAGCGGCGCCGTCAGGCTGAGGACGAGCTCGGGCGGCACGGTGAACGGGACGCCCGCCCGCGCCAGCCACGCCAGCACCCAGCCGCGCTCGAACACGGTGAGCGGGATGCCGCACGGGACCGGGCCGCCGTGCCGCGCGACCACCGTCTCCAGGTACCAGCGGGCCGGATCGCCCGGCTCGGGCGGCGCCTCCGCGCCCAGCCAGGCGGCCGTGGCGGCGGGGGACGCGCCGATCGTCCCGGTCGGCTCGGGGCGGGTGTGCGGCAGTCCGGCGGCCGCCGGCCCGGCGACCTCCAGGGCGTGCATGAGCTTCTGCGGAGCGGGGGCACCGGAGCCGAGCAGCGAGCGCACGAGGCCGAGCTTGGCGACGTCCATGCCGTCCGGCGGGGTGAGTTCGCGCCCGGCCCATGCGCCGAGACCGGGGACGGGCGCCTCCCGCAGCCGATCCAGCGACGCGTTGATCCCCTCGAGGAGCGCCGGCGTGATCAGCTCGATGGCGGGCAGGTCGGGCAGCGCGAACGCGGGGGCGGACGGGCCGCACAGGCGGGCCGCGGCGGCGCCGAGCCCCAGGTCCGCGGAGCGGACGAGGCGGTCGCGGTCGGTTCCGGCGACCCCGCCCTCGCGGGTGAGCACCTTCAGCAGGGCCTCGATCGCGCTCAGCGTCGGGACGAGCGCATAGCCGGGTTCCGGGGCGCCCCACAGACCGTCCGGCCGCTGCTGCTCCAGCAGGTAGGAGACGCGCCGCGCGTGCCCGCTGAGCCAGGGCGCGAGCGTCACCAGCCGGCCCGTCTCGTAGACCGACGGCGACGTCCGGCCCCAGGGGTGCTCGGTCAGCCCGGCGATGAGCCGGGCGACCGCGCGGGGGAGGTCGGCGTCCGGCTCATGAGGGGGGTGGGCGGTTTCCTGCCGGGGTGAAGGGACGGTGGTCGCCGCTATAGGGCGGTCGTCGATGCTCACAGGGAACCCCAGAAGTCCGTGACCCCGTAGAAGCCGGCGCAGAAGTCCATCTGCCGTTCCATGTAGTCGGCGAGGCGGGGGGCGCCGTCTCGCGCGCGCGCAATGAGCACGCGTGCCTCGGCGGTCAGCGCCGAGATCCGTTCCTGGACCTCCGCGCGCGGGCGGCCGAGCAGGAGCGCGTTGAGGTCGCCCCATTCGAGGTCGCGCTCGTAGGTTCCGAGGTCGTTGAGCAGCCGGATGACCCGCTGCACGGCCCAGCCCGCCTCGCGGACGGCCGTCACGTCCCCGCCGCCGCCGGAGGCGATCCAATGCGAGACGAACACGAAGGCGAAGCCCAGATTGTCGGCGTTCGCGAGGTACTCGTCGAACGAGGGGGCGTCGCCTCCGGCGTCCCGCGCGGCCTTCCAGTCCCATTCGAGGGCCATGGCGTCGAGCATGCGCTGCAGCTCCTCCCGCCAGACGTCGCCGAGCCCGGGGAACGCCGGCTCGGCCCGCAGCTCGTCCCGGATGCCGGCGAGGAACCGCGAGAGCTCGTCCTCGGCGGGCGTCCCCGGCGCGGGCTCCTCGCCGTCGGCCACGGCGGCGCACCTGCGGACCAGGCCGGCGACCTCGTCCCGGGACGATGCGGCGTAGTCGATCAGCCAGTCCAGGCCGAAGCACCACAGGCAGACCTTGTTGGCGACCGCGAGACGGTCCGCACCGAGGTCCGGCCCGCTGAACGCGGCGGCGAGCGCGAGCGTGCTGAACAGGGCGGGGTCGAACGCCTTCGCGTCGTAGAGCGCGGGATGGTCGGCCGCCCACGCCCGCATCTGCCGCTGCGCCTGCCCGGCGACGGCGCAGATCGTCCCGGCCTGCAGAGCGGATGTTGGGGAGGTGAGGGCAGGCGTGGAGGACTGAAGGGCGGACGTGGGGGCAGGCGTGGAGGACTGAGGGGCGGCCGTGTCGCCGCCGATGCCGTCCATCAGCGCTGGACCGGGTGCAGCAGGAGGTGGAGCGGCTGGTTGGGGCGGAGCGTCGCGCCGATCCGCGCCTGTACCGGACCCTCCGTCGGCGCCATCTCCGGACGGTACCGGCTGAGGATGGCGGTGAGGATCAACTCGGCCTCCATGTTGAACACATGCCGTCCGATGCACTGGTGCGGGCCGCCGCCGAAGGGGAAGTAGGCGTAGCGGTGACGCGCGCGCGCACGCTCGGGCGTGAAGCGTTCAGGGTCGAACTCCAGCGGCCGCTCCCACACCGACTCGAGGCGGTGCGTGAGGAACGGGCTGATCAGAACCGTCTGCCCCGCCTCGACCGGCACACCGCCGATGACGGTGTCCTTCAGCGCGATGCGCGGGAAGATCCAGCCCACCGGGTACAGCCGCAGCAGCTCCTGGACGACCTGCTTCACGTAGGGGAGCCGGTGCAGGTGCTCGGGCCGCACCGCCTCGTCGCCCACCACCGCCTCGATCTCGGCGCGCAGCCGCGCGGTGACGTCCGGATGCGCGGCGAGCATCGGCCAGATCCAGGTCAGCGCGACCGTCGTCGTCTCGGTGCTGGTGGCCCACATGGCGAGCAGGTTGTCGCGGACCCAGTTGTCGTCGAGGCCGCTGCCCTCCGTCATGCGGGCCTTGCAGAGCGCCGTGAAGATGTCGTAGCCCTCGCCCGGGTCGTACCGGAACCGGTCGACGAGCTCGTAGAGCGTCTCGTCCATGACCCGGAGGCCCGCGGAGAACGCGCGGTCGCCCGGCAGCGGGATGGAGCGCGGGACGAACGGCAGCAGGAAACGGAACGCGATCGACGTGGCCAGGCGCTCCATCGCGGGGATCAGCCGGTCCGCCTCGGCCTTCCTTATCTTGTCCCCGAAGAGCACCTTGATGACGGTGTCGTGGACGATGCGGCCCATCTCCGGCAGCACCTCGATGGACCGTCCCTCACGCGCCGGTTCGTCGAGCTTCGCGACGGCCTCGTTGATGGCACGTGCCATATGGTCGCTCAGCGACCGGATCGTGCGGGTGGAGAAGACCGGCTGCAGGATCCGCTTGCTCAGCTCCCACTCGGCGTACTCGGACATGATGCTGTCGCCGAACAGGCTGTGCAGGGGGCGCCAGAACGTCCCGTCCCGGACGAAGTTCTCCGACTCCTTGCGCAGCACCTGCTGGACGTGGTCGGGGTGCGTCACCACGTAGGGGTGCGAGGCGCCGAGGTCCAGCCGCGCTATCTCACCTCCCGCCGCGGTACTGATCCGCTCGATCTCCCTCAGGGGGTCGCGGACGAAGCGGGAAACCGTGCGGTAAAGGGGGAAGTTTCTCGGTTTCCGGGACCGTGGCGGGCCGGCGGTGACGGTCATCGTGACGTGCCCCTCAGACTGGACGTCTCTCGCGCGAAGGACGGTGTTCGACGAATCGTGCGGGAAATCTTGCGGCGGAACGCCCCTCTCGCGGCAAAAAGGGCATCCCGGAAGGGTTGGTATAAGTTTGCCGAAACCTGGTCAATACCGTGGAAGTATCACATCGACCTAGATGTGGATCAAGATCGAATGTGTCCGATACATGCATCTGACGAGTGACATGAGTCACTCAGTCAAAGGACTTGCCATTCGTCGGTCTTGATGGCATATGTAGATGGATGTCTTGGTCGGTGTACTTCTCACGCACCGTTCGTGCGGGACACCGAATCCGTCACCAGAGTTGAGGCGCCGCCGCGCCTACAGGCCGTCACGCCTCCGAGCCGCTCGCGGCTACAGGCCGTCGCGGTTGCCCGGGAGCAGGGTCGGCCAGACGAGCCGCCCCGCCACGCGCACCTTCCCGGTCGCCGTGTGCGACCCGCAGTGCACCCGCACCGTGTACGTCCCGGGCTTCGCGTCGTCCTTGAGCACCGCTGTGCCGTTCTGGCCGTCCAGCCGGGCCCGCCCGTCGAACACGTCCGATGACGCCCAGTGCCGTCCCGGGCCGCACCCGGGGACCGACAGATCCACCTTCTCCCCGGCCCGGGTCGTGCCCGGCCGCACCGTCAGCCCGTCGTGCCCCGAGGTGGTCGCCTCGCCCGCCGCCGGTGCCATCAGACCCGCCGCGACGAGTGCGGACCCCAACACGGTGACGCTCAGCAAACGCAACAGGACTCCTCGGATGCGGCGTGTGACGTCCGGCACTTTAGTGGCTCGGCCGGGCGCCTTCAATGCGCCGTTTCCGGCACGGCATCCGTTTCCGGAACCCGCGTCCGCCGCCCGGCCCGCACCCCGTCCCAGGTCAGCGCCACCAGCGCGAGCCACACGAGCAGGAAACCGGCCCACCGGCTCGGCGGCATCTCCTCGCCCTGCACCAGCAGCCCGATGAGGAACTGCAGGACGGGCGCGAGATACTGCAGCATCCCGATCGCGCTCATCGGCAACCGGATCGCCGCCGCGTTGAACAGCATCAGCGGGATCGCCGTCACGATCCCCGCGCCGGCCAGCAGCGCGGCGTGGCCCGCTCCGTGATGCCCGAACGCCGCGTCGCCCCGTCCCGCCAGCACCAGCACGGACACCAGCGCCGGCACGAACATCACCGCCGTCTCCACGGCCAGGCTCTCCGCCGACGGCATGCTCGCGAACTTCTTCAGCAGCCCGTACGTCCCGAACGAGAAGGCCAGCACCAGCGCGATCCACGGCAGCCGCCCGTAGTCCGCCGTCAGCACCACGACCGCAGCCGCGCCCAGTCCCACCGCGGCCCACTGCCCCGCCCGCAGCCGCTCCCGGAAGATCACCACACCGAACACCACGCTGATCAGCGGATTGATGAAGTAGCCCAGCGCCGCCTCGATCGTGTGCCCGCTGTTGACCGCGTAGATGTAGGTGCCCCAGTTCGCGGTGATCACCAGCGCGGCCGCCGCCAGCAGCCCCGCCTTGCGGACCGTCAGCGCCCTGATCCAGCCCCAGTTCCGCGCCGCCGCGAGCACCACCGCGACCGCCACCAGCGACCACATGATCCGATGCGCGAGGATCTCCAGCGCCCCGGCCGGCTTCAGCAGCGGCCAGTACAGCGGGAACAGCCCCCACAGGACGTACGCCGCGACCCCGTACGCCATCCCGCGATTCACCACGCCCGCACCCTACCAACCCGTAATCACCCAACCCCACCCACACTAATGACCACCGCCGGCCACCGGGTCGGAGGTCAGGCGGGGCGGTCTGCGCGTTGGAGGATGAGGAGGGCGGCGTCGTCGGCCAGGTGGTCGACGGTATGGGCGAGCAGGTCGCGGTGGATGTGGTCCAGCAGCGTGGCGGGGTCGGTGGCGGGGAAGGTCGCGACGCGTTCGGCGAGCGGGTAGAAGTCCCCGGACGGCGAGCGGGCTTCGATGACGCCGTCGGTGTAGAGGACGAGCATGTCGCCGGGCGCGAAGGTGAAACGCTCGACGTTGAGCGGGACGGGGTTCGGCACGCCCAGCGGTGGTGCGGGGGCGTGCGGCTCGAGGGTTGTGGTGCGGCGGTCGTGCAGGAGCAGGGGAGGCGGGTGACCGCAGCTGATCATCTCGACTTCCTGGTGGTCGTCGGCGACGTCGAGGACGAGCGCGGTGATGAAGTGTTCGCCCAGGTCGTGCTCGGTGTCGGCGACTTCTTCGAGGTCGCGGTCGACGCTTTCCTGGAGGGCGGCGGTGAGGGCGGGCAGGGCGTAGCGGCGGGCGCCCTCCCGGAATGCGCCTAGGACCACCGATGCCTCGGCTATGGCGTCCAGGCCCTTGCCTCGGACGTCGCCTATCAGCACCCGGCTCGCGGGCCCGGACGCGCGTGTGACCGCGAACAGATCGCCGCCGATCTGGCTCTCGTCCTGGGCCGTCAGGTAGAGCCAGGCCACCCGCAGGGGCCCGATCCGCTCGGGCGGCGGCCTCAGCAGGGCGCGCTGCGCCGTCTCGGCCACGGATCGCGCCTGGCCCAGCGCGTGCTCGCGGCGCTCCCGGACCAGGCGCAGGAAGACGATCAGCAGGGAGAGCAGGGTCAGCGCGATGATCTGCGCCAGGTGGTTCGTCGTGGTCAGCCCGCCGTGGAAGATCGCGATGATCACCTGGTCCGCCACCGCCAGGGCGGCGACGACGGCGGTCAGCCGCACCGTCGCCATGGAGGCGGCGAGCGCGGGCGCGATGACCAGGAACGGTCCAAGGTGGACGGTCGTCCCGAGGACGAGGTCCGTCACGGTGATCGCCACCATGAACGCGAGCGCGACCACCACGACGCCGTGAGCCAGCAGCGGCCGCTTGATGCGGTCCGCCCATGAACGTCGACCCCCCATGGCCCTCCCATGCCCCCGGCTCGGAGGTCCATGTTCCTGGTAGACGGTCACTGACCAGGTCATATGGCTTCGAGGCCGGGGTCTGTCGTCGGAGGCCCCTGGCATCATCGTGTTGCGTGCGGGACGCGAGGACCGAGCGCGAGGGGGCGTTGATGAGCGAGGGACGGGAACGCGAGCCTGCCCGGCACCCGGACGACTTGAGCCGGTTCGTCCTGGAGCGGCTGAACGCGGGCGACGTGGACGGGCTGGTGGCGTTGTACGAGCCCGATGCCGTCCTGGCGTTGCCGGACGGCCGGGTCGCGACGGGCGGCGAGGAGATCCGGGAGGCCTACGAGCGGCTCGTCGCCGGCAGGCCGTCCTTCGCACCGGGACGGCGGCTGCCGACGCTCCGCAACGGCGATCTGGCGCTGACCTCGACGCATCTGGTCGACGGCGGCGTCACGGTCGAAGTGGCTCGCCGCCAGGCGGACGGCACGTGGTTGTGGGTGATCGACCAGCCGAGCCTGCTCCGATAGCTCCGGTGGGCCGGCTTCTAGCTCCGGTAGGGCTGCTTCTGGGCAGCTATCTGCGGCCGCCGAAAGTCCAGAGGTGGACTTCGATGTCGGCGTACCGGTCTGCGGGCAGGACGGTGCGGGCCGTTTCCGGGTTCGGTGCCTGCACTAGTGCCGCTGTGCCCAGCCATGTGCTCCCGTCGTCGGACAGTAGGGGGCCGTAGGCGATCAGCGCGTGATTGCCGGGCGGCAGATCGCGGTCGGCGGAGTGGCCTTCGCCTAGGCCGAGCACTAGGTAGTGGTCGCCCTCGTCGCGGTCGCCGGGGAACTCCCACATCGTGCGCCCGAGCGCGTTGTGCCAGCGGCGCAGCATGACGTCGCGGTAGGCGCCGGCCTGGTAGCCGGGCTCGTCGAAGGCGAACGCGCGGGCGGCGGCGGAATCGGGGAGGTCGACGATGTGCACGCTTCCGGTGAGCGTTTCGCCGTCGCTCAAGAAGGTCGGGCCACGGGCGATCATCTCCGCCGCGTAGCGGTCCATATAGGACCAGTGCTCTTCTACGAGTTCGTGGCGCAGCGGCATAGAGCCGCGCCGATCACGGTGGTAGCAGAAGAACTCCATGCGGACAGTCTTCACCACCCTGGGAGGCAACCCTCCACGGTGTCCGCGCCCAGGGTCAGGTGGGGTTTCGTACGGGCGTGGTGATGCCTTCCCGGACGAGGCGGAGGAGGCGGTCGGTTTGCGGGGTGCCGGCTCCTGCGGTGGCTATCCCACCTGCCAACGCCAGGAGGTCCGGGCCGTCGAGGTCGGGACGAACGGCACCGGCCTCCTGGGCCCTCGCCAGTAGGGGCGCCACGGCTGCGTGCATGGCAGCATGCCATTCGTCGAAGAGGGGGGAACGTCCATCTTCCGGAATGGCGCGGGCGAGGTCGCCCTTGTCGGCGACATGGGCGATGAATGCCCGCAGCCACGCGAAGAGGGCGTCGGCGGGCGGGTCATGGTGCAGGAGTTCCTGGCTCTTGACGGTCAGGTCGGCGACCTCGTCCGCGTACACGGCGATGAGCAGGTCGCGTCGTGTAGGGAAGTGCCTGTACAGGGTGGCGTTGCCCACGCCCGCGTTACGGGCGATGTCGTCGAGCGGCGCGTCCGGTCCGCGCTCGGAGAAGACGTTTCTGGCCGTCGTGAGGATGAGGTCGCGGTTGCGTTGCGCGTCCGCCCTGGGCATGGCTCTCCTCACGGTGAATTTCCTGGTCAGTGTACGGCGCTGCCCTGTCCGGGAGGGGGCGTGGACGTCGCGGGGGATGCCTCGGGAAGGATGGAGTGTGTAGATCCCATGGTGGAGAGGCGGAGCGGTGCGGGAGATCCGGCGGGCGCGGTTGGAAGACCACGAGGCGGTCCTGCGGGTGATGCCGGAGTGGTGGGCCGATTCCCGTACGCCGGAACAGGCACGCCAGTTGACGCTTCTGCTGCCCCGCCTGTTCTTCGAGCACTTCACCGGGACGAGCCTCGTCATGGACGGTGACGGCGGCATGCACGGCTTCCTTGTGGGATTCCATTCGCCGGACCACCCGGACGAGGCGTACATCCATTTCGTTGGCGTCGATCCCAAGCGCCGTAAGGACGGCGTGGCGCGGGCCCTGTACGAGCGGTTCTTCGAGGAGGCCGCAGCGGCGGGCCGTACGAAGGTCAAGGCCATCACGTCGCCCGCCAATACGGGGTCCATCGCCTTCCACAGGGCCATGGGCTTCGCCGTACACGAGCCGAAGTCCGGATACGACGGCCCTGGGCAGGACCGCGTGCGCTTCGAGAAGACGCTCTAGGCGGCTCAGGCGGCTCAGGCGGCGGCGCGGCTGCGGAGGTAGGTCAGGACGGCGAGGACGCGGCGGTTCTTGTCGTCCGTCAACGGCAGGTCCAGCTTGGTGAGGATGTTGCCGACGTGCTTGCCGACCGTCACTTCGGCGACGGTGAGGATCTGCGCTATCGCCGTGTTGGAGTGCCCTTCCGCGATGAGGGCGAGCACCTCGCGTTCGCGCGCGGACAGCCGCGACAGTGGGTCCTTGCTGCGGCGAAGGAGCTGCCGGATGACCGTGGGGTCGACGACCGTACCGCCGTCCACGACCCGTCGTAGCGCGGCGACGAACTCCTCGACGTCGACGACCCGGTCCTTGAGCAGGTAGCCGACGCGCATACCGCCGTTGGAGTCGAGCAGGTCGGCGGAGTAGCTCAGCTCCACGTACTGGCTGAGCGCGACGACGGCCAGGCCAGGATGCGCCTTGCGAAGGTCTACAGCGGCGCGGAGGCCTTCGTCGCTGAACCCGGGCGGCATGCGGATGTCCGTCACCACGAGGTCGGGGGAGTGTTCCTCCACCGCGGCCCTGAGGGCGTCGGCGTCCTCCACGGCGGCGACCACGTCGAAGCCGAACTTGCCGAGCAACCCGACGAGCCCTTCCCGCAGGAGCACGCCGTCTTCGGCGAGGACTACTCGGACGGTCGGCTGCAAGGGAACTCCACACGTAGGACGGTCGGCCCACCGGCCGGGCTGGACAGGAGCATTCTTCCGTCGATCACCGCCACACGGTCGGCCAGACCGGTGAGCCCGCTTCCCAGGGACGGGTCCGCGCCGCCCTTGCCGTCGTCCTCGATCTCCAAGGCCAGGGTTCCGCCGCGGAGGTGCACGCTCATCCGGCCTCTTCGGGCGTCACTGTGCTTGGCGATGTTCGACAGGGCCTCGGCGGCGACGAAGTAGGCGGTGCCTTCTTCGTGCGGGTGCAGACGCTCAGGCAGGTCCGCTTCGACCGTCACCGGTATGGGGGAGCGGTCGGCGAGTTCGCGCAGCGCCGAGGGGAGGCCCCTGTCGGCCAGCACGCGCGGATGGATGCCCCGGATGAGTTCGCGCAACTCGTCCATGAGGAGCTTGGCCTGTTCGTGGGCCTCTGCCACGCTGCGACCGGCATCGGAGTCAGCGGGCAGTTCCACGCGCGCCATGCCGAGCTTGAGCGTGAGCCCGATCAGGCGTTGCTGCGCGCCGTCGTGCAGGTCGCGTTCTATGCGCCGCCGCTCGGCCTCGAACGCGTCCACCAGCCTGGCCCTGGACCGCGACACCTCCACCAGTTCTGCGCGGAGTTGCTCACCAGAGCCCCGTCCGAGCAGGGTTCTGGCCATCGCCCCGTGCGCGCCCGCGAGGACCGCCGCCAAGTAGGGGATGGTGGGCAGCAAGGCGAGCCCGGCTATGGCGTACGGCACGGCGTCCGCGGGAGTCGCCACCTTGACCAGGCCGAGAGCCACCGGTTCGCCGTCGCCCATGGCGAGAAGCGGGCTGAACACGAGCCCGGCCACCGCGAACACGTACATCAGCAACGCCCCGTACAGGACGGGCACCAAGGTCACCAGCAGGGACGCGTAGGCCATCTCGCGCCAGATGGCCGCCTCGCCGTAACGGACCAGCGACCACGTGTGAGGCTCGGAACCGTTCACGCGCGAATGGCCGGACACGATGGGGCGGACGTCCACCAGGCGAAGCCGGCGGCGTTCCACCTCGGCGACCGGGAGCGCCACCAGCGGCCCAAGACCCGCGACGAACAGGACGCCCAGCGCCACGAGCAGCAGGCGCGCGCCGACCCCGTGCCGGGACGACAGCGCCGCTGCCCACGGCAGTACCAGCAGCGCGAACGGGACGGCGGCCGCGAGCATCGGAATCGGCGTCGACAGCAGGTATCCCGCGCAGCGCCAGGGCCAGCCGGAGATCAGGAACCGCCGTCCGGCCGCCGCCTCCAGGGCGGTGCGAGGGGCGGTGTCGGTCATGAAGCCAAAGGTAGCCACGCTTCCGCGGTCTGACGGTATGGCTAGCCATACTTAAAAGATCCTGGTCAGCCGTCATGCGGAGCCCGGGACGCGGATGGTTCCGTGGACGCATGACCAGCACACCGACCTCCGGCACCCCGATCGCGGCCCTCCCGGCACCCGGACGGCCCGCCCCCGGCCCGGCGGCGCCCCCGGCCGCCGAGCTGCGGGACGTCGCCCGCGAGTACGGCGGCGGCAACGCGCTGGTCCGCGCCCTCGACGGCGTCTCCATCGCCTTCCCCGCCGGATCGTGGACGGCGGTGATGGGCCCGTCCGGCTCCGGCAAGTCCACCCTGCTGCACTGCGCCGCCGGGCTCGACCGGGTCACCCGGGGCCGCGTCCTGCTCGCCGGGCAGGAGATCACCGGCGCCCCCGACGCGGTGCTGACCGGGCTGCGGCGCCGCACGATGGGCTTCGTCTTCCAGAGCTTCAACCTCATCGGCTCGCTCACCGCCGAGCAGAACGTCGCGCTCCCGCTCAAGCTCGCCGGCGCCCGCGTCCGCCGCGCCGAGGTGCGCGCCGTGCTGGCCGCGGTCGGGCTCGGCGACCGGCTGCGGCACCGGCCGCGCGAGCTGTCCGGCGGGCAGCAGCAGCGGGTGGCGATCGCCCGCGCCATGGTCACCCGCCCGGCCGTCCTGTTCGCCGACGAGCCGACCGGCGCGCTCGACTCCGCGTCCGCCCGCACCGTGCTCGGCCTGCTGCGCACCATGGTCGACCGGGACGGGCAGAGCATCGCCATGGTCACCCACGACCCGGTCGCGGCGGCGCACGCCGACGCCGTCGTGTTCATGTCCGACGGGCGGCTCGTCGACCGGCTCGCCCGCCCCACCGCCCGCGAGGTGGCCGACCGGCTCGCCCGGCTGGAGGCCGCCCCGTGCTGACCCTCGCCCTGAACACCTTCCGGGAACGCTGGCGGCTCTTCGCCGGCGCCATGACCGCCGTCGCGCTCGGTGTGGCGCTCGTCCAATCGTCCCTGCTGGTCATGGTGGCCACCGACCGGGCGCCGATCCCGCCCGGCGTCACCGGCCGCGCCAGGGAAGACCTCCGCGAGGGCTACGCCGGGGCGGCCACGCTGCTCGGCATGACGGTGATGCTGTCGGCCTTCCTCACCGTCTTCATCGTCAGCTCGACGTTCGCCTTCACCGTCGCCCAGCGCCGCCGCGACCTCGCCCTGCTGCGCCTCGTCGGCGGCGGCCGCGGCCAGCTCGTCCTCCTGCTGCTCGGTGAGGCGCTGCTGCTCGGCCTCACCGGCACGGCGGCCGGCGTGCTCATCGGCCTCCCCGCGACCTGGCTGCAGGCCCGGCTGCTGATCGCGCTCGGCTTCCTGCCGGACGGGTTCCCGCTGGTCTGGGACGGCGGCGTCCTCGTCGCCTCCGGCTGCGTCGGGATCACGGTCGCCCTCATCGGCGTCCTCGCCGCCGCACGCCGCGCCACGAAGGTCCGCCCGCTGGACGCGCTCCGCGACACCGGAGGCGCCGCCCGCGTCATGACCCCGGCGCGCTGGCTGGCCGGCCTGTCCTCCCTCGCGTTCACGATCTGGATGGTGACGCTCGCCCAGTCCGCCGACCTGCTCGGCGCCATGATGATGGGGCTCGGCATCTCCATCATGGGAGCCGTCTCGCTCAGCGCGCTGAGCCCCCTCGTCGTCCCCCTCGCCGGACGCGTCCTCGGCACCGTCCTCCGGGCCGGCCCCCTCGGCGAACTGGCCCAGGCCAACCTCCGCGACGGCGTGCGCCGCAGCGCGTCCACCGCCGCCCCGCTGATCGTCCTGGTCGCCCTGCTCCTCGGCCTGACCGGCACCCTCGGCTCGCTGGCGCTGATGTCCGGCGAGGAGCAACGCCACCTCGTCCGCGGCGACCTGGTGGTGACCTCGCAGGGCGCCGACCTGGACCGCCTCGCCGCCGTCCCCGGCGTCGCCGCCGCATCACCGCAGGTCTCCCTCTCCATGAGCGTGACCGCTCGGCACCACGAGGCGAACCGAACATGGCGCCAGACGCACTACGCGGGCATCGTCGCGATCGACGCCCCCGCCTACGCACGCACCCACGACCTTCACCTCCGCGCCGGCTCGCTCACCCGGCTCCACGGCCGGACGATCGCCCTGGGCCCCGGCATGGCCGAGTCGGGAATCCGCGTCGGCTCCACCGTGATCGCCACCATCAACGGCCACAAGACGCGGCTGAAGGTCGTGGCCGCCCTCCGCGCCACCCTCGAGAACTACTCCGAGACCTTCCTCGTACCGCGCGAACTGATCCCCGCCTCGACCCTCGCCACAGCGAAGGCCGAGACCGTGATCCGCCTCACTCCCGGCACGAGCCGCTCGACGGCCCGGACGGCGCTCCATGCCGCGGGCGCGGACAAGGTCCAGACCGTCCCGCAGTGGGCGGACGACCGGACCGCCGCGCAGCAGCGCGGCAACATGGGGATCCTCGCCGTCCTCATGGGCATGGCCGGCGGCTACGCGGTGGTCGCGGTCATCAACGCCGTCATGATCGCCGGAGCCGAACGCCGGGCCGAGTTCGCCGCCGCCCGCGTCACGGGCCTGACCCGCCCCCAGGTGATCCGCGCCGCGCTGATCGAGTCATGGGCGGTCACCGCCATCGGCCTCGTCCTCGGCTGCACGGTCGCCGCCGGCGCCCTCGCCGGCATGCTCGCCGCCTCCCTCCGCGCCGCAGGCCGCCCCCTGGTCGACGTCCCCTGGACCCTCCTCGGCATCACCGCACTCGCCGCCTTCGCCATCACCGGAGCCGCCAGCACCTGGACAACCTTCACCGCAACCAAACAACCCCCCGCATCCCTCCTAACTACCCCCAACTAACCACCCAGCCCCCACCCCCACCGCCCCCACCCCCAACCTCCACATCACTCCGGCCCGCACACCACGCCAGCCCTCCGCAGCCCCAGCCCGCCCTGCCCACATCCTCCGCCCCCAAGCCCCACGCCCGCCCGCCAAGCGCCCCGTCCCCGATGCGCTGGCGTGACGCGTTGCTGTCCGCTCGTTCTCGCCCTCCCCGCCGCGCTGTCGTTCGCGCCCGGCCGTGCCGTTCGCGCCCGACCGCCATCGGTTGTGTGCTGCCGTGTGATGCGCGTTGCGGTCCGTGGTGAGGTGCGCCGCTGCAGTGGGGCCCTGCCGCTCGTCGTCATGCGCAGCCCGCCGTCATGCGTCGCTCGTCGTCATGCGTCGCTCGTCGTCATGCGCGGGCCGCCGTCGTGTGTCGTCTGATGTGCGCTGCCGTCCGGGCGCGTGACATCGTTCGGCGCGTGCTGCGGTGTGCCGTCGTTTGCCGCGTGTCGTTGCGGAACGCGCAGGCCAGGCCGCCGTTCGGCGACCCGCGCAGGCCGGGCCGCTGGACTCGCGCCAGTACGCGGGCATGTGCGTCGCCGCGACGTCTCCAGAGCGCCGAGTCGCACCACCTGGGAGTCCGCGGGCGACCTCTCGGCGGGCTTGCTCGGCCGTCTCAGCCCTTGGCCGCGGAGGGGTGGCGCGGAGGGGTGGGGGCCTGGTGGGTAGCCCAGGAGGTCTGGCGGGTGGGCCAGGCGGGTCAGGGTGGTTGCGGGCTTGTCGCGCGGGGGTGGCCCGGTGGGGTGCGTCGGGCTGGTTGGTGGATGGCCGGAGGTGGCGCGGGTGTGGTGCGCTGCTGAGGTGTGGCGTTGGTGGTGGACGCGGGGTGGGGCTGGGTTTGGCGGTGGTGGTGCGGGGTCAGGTGGTGGGGTCAGTACGGCAGGAGGCGGCCTGAGGGGGTCCTCAGGTCCGGCGGGCTCGGTTGACGTGGGGGCTTGGGGCGCTTGATGAGCTGCTGCCGTGCCATGTTGATCATCTCCCCCGTCGGGCCGGGTTTAACCCGTCGATCGAGCCGATGTCACCTGCACTTCCTACGACGCGGGCGCCGAAGGCGAGGTTCAGCGAGCTTATGCGACATCCTCTGCCGGTTCGACCGTTTTTCGGGAAGGGAGGTCGACCTGACGTGGTCATGCGATCACGGTCGGTGGCGGCCGAAAGTGGTCGGGAGAGATCGTTTCGCGTGCGGTAACGGCGGGTCAGGACACGATGTCGCGGGTCTGGAAGCGGCGGAACGCGAGGGCGAGGAGGACGGCGGCGTAGGCGACGGAGATGGCCGCGCCCTTGGCCATGCCGGTCCACTGGATCTGCGGCTGGAGGGCGTCCATCCACGAGTACATCCAGTGCGTCGGCAGGAAGTCGCGCCAGGAGCCGAGGGCGGTGACGGCGTCCAGGATGTTGCTCACGATGACGAGGCCGACGGCGCCGCCGACCGCGCCGAGCGGGGAGTCGGTGACGACCGACAGGAGGAACGCCAGGGCGGCGACGACGAGCTGGGCGACGAGCGAGTAGCCGACGACGATCGCCATGCGGGCGAGGGCGGTCGAGGTGGGGACGGTGCCGCCCGTGGGGAGTTCGACGTCGGCCCAGCCGAAGGCGGCGGTGCCCGCGACCAGCGACATGAGCGGGAGCGTCAGGACCGCGGCGACCGAGTAGGCGAGGGCGACGATCAGTTTCTGGCGGAGGAGGCGGGCGCGCGGGACGGGGGCGGCGAGCAGGTAGCGCAGCGACGACCAGCCGGCCTCGCTCGCCACCGTGTCGCCGCAGAACAGCGCGACGGCGACGACGAGGAGGAAGCCCGTCGAGACGAACAGGGCGAACAGCGTGAAGTTCAGGGCGCCGGCGGTGGCGACGTCCACCAGGCCCGGGACGCCGTCGCCGGACGGCGAGCCGCCGATCATGAACGCGCCGACCAGCACCCAGGGCAGGACGAGGAGGATGCCGAAGGCGATGAGCGTGCGGCGCCGGCGGAACTGGCGGATCGCCTCGACGCGCAGCGGGAGGGTGCGCCGGACGCGGTATCCGCCTTCGGCCGCCGGTCGGCCGCCGGAGGCGGGCCCGGCCGCGGGCGCTTCGCCTGCCTTCGGCTCTTTGGACGTGGTCATGTCGTGGTCTCGCGGGCCGTCATGGGGCTCTCTCCGATGATCTCCAGGAAGGCGTCCTCGAGGCGGCGGCCGGAGCCGACGATGTCGGCGACGGGTCCGGCGGCGACGCGGCGGCCGCCGGCCATGACGACGGCGTGCGTGCAGGTCTGCTCGACCTCGGCGAGCAGGTGGCTGGAGACGATCACGGTGCGGCCGGCGGCGGCGTACCGGACGAGGACCTCGCGCATCTCGCGGATCTGCGGCGGGTCGAGCCCGTTGGTGGGTTCGTCGAGGACGAGCAGGTCGGGCATGCCGAGCATCGCCTGCGCGATGGCGAGGCGCTGCCGCATGCCCTGCGAGTAGGTGCGGACGGCGCGGTCGAGGGCGGGTCCGAGGCCGGCGATCGCGAGGGCCTCGTCCATGTGCGCCTCGTCGGCGGGCCGTCCGGTGGCGCGCCAGTACAGGTCGAGGTTGTCGCGTCCGGACAGGTGCGGCAGGAACCCGGGGCCCTCGACGAAGGAGCCGAGGCGGGCGAGGACGGGGGCGCCCGGGGTGACGCGGTGGCCGAAGATGCGGATCTCGCCGGCGTCGGGGTGGATGAGGCCCATCAGCATGCGGAGGGTGGTGGTCTTGCCCGCGCCGTTCGGGCCGAGGAGGCCGAGCACCTGGCCCTTCTCGACGCGGAACGACAGGTCGGCGACCGCGAGGTGGCCGTTCCTGTACGCCTTGGTGAGCCCGGTGATCTCCAGCGGGACGTCCGTGTCGCGTTCGCGGGGACGGGCGCGGCGGACGCCGAGGAGCAGCGCGGCGGCGACCGCGAGGCCGGCCAGCGGCAGGATCCACACCCAGGTGGGGATGGGGGCGGGCGCCGTGACCAAGGACGGGTCGGTCGGGACGGTCAGCCCGGACACGGCGCGCACCTGGTAGGCGGCGGGCTGCGGCGGTGTCGCGAAGCCCATGTCGGTGGTGGCGATGACGAGCCGGAGGCGGTGGCCGCGGTCGAACCGGTGGTCCATCGCGGGCAGGGTGACGGTGACCTCGCCGCCGGTCACCCGGAACGGCGCGGCGATGCGCCGAGCGGGGGCGGCGGGGCCGTCCGGCGGCACGTCGTAGAGCTTGGCGAAGAGCGGTCCGCTCTCGCCTGCGGTGCCGTTCTCCGCCACGTGGAGCCGGACGGTGGCGGCGCCGGTGATGCGGAGGGAGTGGCCGAGCGGGCGGGTGTCGAACGTGGCGGTCTGTCCGGGCATGTCGGTGGGGAGCCCGCCGCCCGCGGCGCCGAGCGAGCCGAGCGAGCCCAGCGCGCCGAGCCCGGGGAGCGCGGAGACGGCCGCGGGGGAACCGCCGGCGGGGTTGTGGATCGTCTGCTCCGCCCCGTCCAGCGGAAGGTGCTGCGGGTCGCCGGACAGGCCCGGATACGTGCGGGCCTTCGCCTCCTGGACGACGACCTGCTGGGTGGAGGAGTCGAGGCCGCCCGCGCGGGTCACCGTGAAGCGGGTGCCGGACGCGGCGCCGTGCCGGAGCCGCGCGTCGAAGAAGTCGCGGACGAGCCCGCGCACGCGGCCGGTCTCCGGGTCGCCGCCGTCGTGCCCGCCCTGGTACCAGACGACGGAGACGGGCGCGCCGTTGCGGGCGATGGCGCGCGCGTTCGCGTCGGCCTGGTCGAGCGGGAACAGCGAGTCGGACTGTCCCTGGACGAGCAGGGTCGGCACCTTGATCCGGTCGGCGACGGAGGCGGGGCTCGACCGTTGCAGCGTCGCGATGGCGTCCTCGGTGGGCGCGCCCTGCTCGGCGACCTTCTGGTACATCGCGCAGAGGGACGGCAGGAACCGTCCGCAGCCGGCGCCGCGGGAGCCGCTGGTGAAGAAGACCCCGGCCCACAGCTTCTTGAACACGCCCTTGCCGGGGCCCGCGCCGGCGGCGTTGGGGAACAGGACGTCCGGCAGGCTGTTCCAGGTGATCTCCGGTGCGATGGCGTCGACGCGCCGGTCGTAGGCGGCGGTCATCAGCGCGATCGCGCCGCCGTAGGACTCGCCGGTCATGCCGACGCGCGGGTCGCCGGGCCCGTCGAGCCGCACGTCCGGCCGTTTCGCCAGCCAGTCGATGAGCTGCCGGGCGTCCTTGACCTCGTAGTCGGGGGAGTCGAGGGCGATCTGCCCGGTGGACGCGCCGAACCCGCGGGCCGTCCAGGTCAGGACGGCGTAGCCGGCGCGGGCCAGCGCGCGCGCGTCGCCCGCGACGTCGTGCTTGTCGCCGCCGAACCCGTGCCCCAGCATGATCGCCGGTGCCTTCGCGCGCCCGACGGGCTTGTAGAAGGTGGTGTCGAGCGTCACATGCTGGTCGTCGTGCGGGCCGTCGACGACCTGGACGCGCTGGTCGACGGTGCGCACGCGGGGCGGCTCGCCGGCGGCGGCTCCCCAGACGGCGGCGCCGGCGGCCAGCGCCGCGGCGGACCCGGCGGCGGTCCAGCGCGCCGCACGGCCCGTCCTGCCCCATCGCGCCCGGATCGCGCCGCCCACCGTCATGCCAGCAGCCTATGTGCGGGCCCGCCGCGGGCCGCTCCACCCTCGCGCCGATCTTCCCTGCGCCCGCCGCCGTACGAGCCGCGCCGCCGTTACATCCTCCGGCGTACCGGACGTATCGGCGCTGGGGCGTGGGCGGCACCGGGTCGCGCGCCGGGGTTCGGGCGTGTCTAGGCGGAGCCGGGCCGGTCCGGGGAGCAGGGGGAGAGGGCCGCGGTGAACATGGCGGTGAGGCGGTCGGCGAGTTCCGCCGGGTCGGCGCTGCGCAGGTCGTTGAGGCCGAGCAGGCGGCGGACGGGCCCGCCGCCCATGATGATCGTGGACGCGAGCAGCGCGCGGGCGCGCGGGTTCGGGCCGTCGAGCTGCGCGACGAGCGGCTCGACGATCACCTCTTCGAGGTAGCCGAGCAGGGCCTGCCTGACCTCGGGGCTGCCGGCGGAGCGGTCGATCATCCGGGTCATCGGGGTCGGCGGGTGCTGCGCGATCTGCCGGACGAAGTGCTCGGCGAGCCGGCGGGGCAGCCCGGCGGGGTCGCCGGCGATGACGCCGCGCAGCGCGGACTCGCCGGCGAGGACCTCGCCGAACAGCGCGGCCTTGGAGCCGAAGTACCGGTTGACCAGGGCGGTGTTGGCGTCGGCGGCGGAGGCGATCATGCGGACGGTGACGCCGTCGTAGCCGTGCTCGCCGAACAGGTCGCGCGCGGCGTCCAGGATGCGGCGCCGGGTCGCCTCCCGGTCGCGTTTGCGGTGTTCGCGCTGCTCGGCCTGCTCGACGCCCGTCATCGAATCCCGACCCGTCCCCGTGTGGATCACCGAATCGCCCCAGTATCCCCCGAGTTGCAAGTAAACAAGCGTGTACATAGCATATATGCAAAACACAGGTAATTACGTTCCATGGGGGCATGGTGGCTCAAGCGAGCGTGGCGCCGTCGGCCGGGCCGGTGGCGCCAGAGCAAGCGAGACCGCAGTACACGCACCGCCAGATCCTGGAGATCCTCTCCGGCCTGATGATGGCGCTGCTGACGTCGATGATCTCGTCCACGGTGGTCAGCACGGCCCTGCCGACCATCGTCGGGGACCTCGGCGGCCAGGACCAGCTGTCCTGGGTGGCCAGCGCCACGCTGCTGACGATGACGGCCTCGACCCCGCTGTGGGGCAAGATCTCCGACATCATCGGCCGCAAGCTCTCCTTCCAGACCGCGCTCCTGATCTTCGTGGTCGCGTCCGTGGCGGGCGGGCTGTCCCAGAACATCGGCATGCTGATCGCGGCCCGCGCCGTCCAGGGCCTCGGCGCCGGCGGGCTGTCCGCGCTGGCGCAGGTCATCCTCGGCGACATCGTCGAGCCCCGCCAGCGCGGCCGCTACTCCGGGTACATCGGCGCCGTGTTCGGCGTCGCCACCGTCGCCGGCCCCCTGCTCGGCGGGTTCATCGTCGACGCCGACGGGCTCGGCTGGCGCTGGTGCTTCTACGTCTGCGTCCCGCTCGCCGTCATCGCCTTCGCGGTGATCCAGAAGGTGCTCAAGCTGCCGAAGGTGAAGCGCGACACCCGGATCGACATCATGGGCGCGTTCACCATCACCGGCGCCGCGACCGCGCTGATGCTGCTGCTGTCCATGGGCGGCAACCAGTTCGAGTGGGCCTCCGACTGGACGTACGCGCTCGGCGGGATCACGGTCCTGCTCGTGGTCGCGGCCGTGTTCGCCGAGCGCGCCGCGCGGCAGCCGATCCTGCCGCCGCGGCTGTTCCGCAACCCGACGTTCGTGCTGTCCTCGCTCGGCTCGCTCTGCGTCGGCATGGCGATGTTCGGCGTCATGATCTACATGCCGCAGTACCTGCAGATCGTCAAGGGACTGAGCCCCACCGCGTCCGGCCTGATGACGCTGCCGCTGGTGGTCGGCATGCTGATCGCCTCCATCGGGTCCGGCCAGCTCGTCACCCGGACCGGCAAG
Source organism: Actinomadura sp. NPDC048394 (assembly GCF_040651755.1). Taxonomy (NCBI): domain Bacteria; kingdom Bacillati; phylum Actinomycetota; class Actinomycetes; order Streptosporangiales; family Thermomonosporaceae; genus Actinomadura; species Actinomadura sp. NPDC048394. The sequence continues at coordinate 80,270 of NZ_JBEZJL010000003.1, forward strand.
TACAAGATCTACCCGGTGATCGGCCTGATCTGCGTGGGCGGCGGGCTGTACCTGCTGTCCCGGCTGCACGTCGACTCGTCCAAGGTCGAGATCGGCGGGGACGTCGCGCTGCTCGGCGTCGGGCTCGGCCTCACCATGCAGATCCTGATCCTCGCCGCGCAGAACGCCGCGAAGATGGAGGACCTGGCGTCCACCACGTCCGGTGTCTCGTTCTTCCGCAACCTCGGCGGCGCGATCGGCGTCGCCGCGTTCGGCGCGATCCTCAACAACCAGCTGCCCGGCGAGATCGCCAAGGGGCTGCGCAAGGCGCACATCGCGATGCCGAAGGGCGGCGGCTCGCTCGGCACCCCCGACCAGGTGCACCATCTGCCGGAGCCGTTCAAGTCGATCGTGCTGACGGCGTTCACCGAGTCGCTGGAGAAGGTGTTCCTGTTCGGCGTGCCGGTGGCGGTCATCGGCCTCGTTACGGTGATCGCGATGAAGGAGCTGCCGCTGCGCGGCAAGGCCGGCACGGGGCGGAACGCCCGGCAGGGCACCACGCCGCCGGACGCACCGCCGTCCGCGCCGGTGGCCCCCAACGGCGCCACGGCCGTCGGCAGGCACGCCCGCGGATTCGAGCAGGCCGCCGCGGAGCAGCAGCTGGCGTCGGTCGGGGCAGGTGCGGTTCCCAAGGAGATGTCGATGAACGAAATGCCCGCGAACGGCCTGCCGTCCAACGGCGCGGCCGCGGCTCCCGGCGGGTCCCCGGCGGCCGACCCGGCCGCGCAGGCCCGGCTCCTCGCGCAGCAGAACGCGTTCGCGCAGGACGGCCTCATGCAGCAGGGCCGGGGCGGCGTCCCCGTCCGCGGCGTGGTCCGCGCCGGCGACGGCGCGCCCGTCCCGTCCGCCGCGCTGACGCTGATCGGCGTGGACGGGCACCAGCTCGGCCGCGCGATCACGCAGGACGACGGCCGGTACGCGCTGCCGACCCCCGGCCCCGGCACCTACGTGCTGATCGCCGCGACCGGCGAGCACGAGCCGCAGGCCGCGACCCTCGTCGTCGGCGACCGGCCGGTCGACTTCGACCTGATGCTGGCCGGCAACGGCGGCCTCGGCGGGACGGTCCGCAGCGCCGACGGCAGCCCGATCGCGAACGCGATGGTCGTCGTCACCGACGTGCGCGGCGAGGTCGTCGGCACCGGCCGCACCGACGCGTCCGGCCAGTACGCCTTCAAGGACGTCGTCACCGGCGCGTACACGCTCGCCGTCAGCGCCGCGGCGCACCGCCCGGTCGCGCTGCCGGTCGAGGTCGCGGGCGGCGGGCAGACCCGGCTGGACGTCGAGATGCCGGCGGGCGCCCGGGTCCGCGGAACGGTCCGCAACGAGGCCGGCGAGCCGGTCGGCGACGCCCGCGTCACGCTGGTCGACGCGGCCGGCAACGTCGTCGCGATGGCGATCACCGGCCCGGACGGGGAGTACGCGTTCACCGACCTGACCGGCGGCCAGTACACCGTGATCGCGTCCGGCTACCCGCCGGTCGCGACCGGGCTGTCGCTGGCCGGCGGCGGCCTGGACGACCACGACCTGAAGCTCGGCTACCCCGACGAGTAGGGCCGATCCCGGGGCCGCCCGACCGGGCGGCCCCGGCCGACGCAATCACACGAGCCACGGAACGGAAGTGCGGGTCGTTGATGGATGACAGGCGCGGTCTGCGCGGATCGGTGCGGACCAAGGACGGCTGGGCGGTGCGGCACGCCATCGTCACGGTCACGGACCTGGCGGGCCGGCAGGTCGCGCGGGAGCAGACCGGGGAGGACGGCGTGCTCGCCGCCGGTCCGCTGCCCGCCGGCACCTACACGGTGATCGTCACGGCGATGGGGTTCCAGCCGGCGGCGTCGACGCTGATCGTGCACGGCTCCGGCACCGCGGACCTCGGCACGCTGGTGCTGGCCCGCGCGGGCGGCACCGAGCTGCCGCCGCCCGGCCCGTGGACGATCGACCCGGCGCACTCCAACGTCGGCGCGGTCGCGCAGCACCTCGGGCTGTCCAGCGTGCGCGGCCGGTTCGCCGCGTTCGAGGGCAGCATCGAGATCGCCGAGCCGGTGGAGGCGTCCCGGGTGACGGCCCGGATCGAGGCGGCGTCCATCGAGACCGGCAACAAGCTCCGCGACGACCACCTGCGCTCGGCGGACTTCCTGAACGTCGACGAGAACCCGGTGATCACCTACGAGGGCGAGGGCCTGACCGCGGCCGGCCCGGACCGCTGGACCGTCCACGGCCAGCTCACCCTCAACGGGATCACCCAGCCCGTCGACCTCGACATGCTGTTCCTCGGCAGCGGCGGCGACCCGTGGGGCGGGACGCGCGCCGCGTTCCGCGCGACCGCGGAGCTGCGCCGCACCGACTTCGCGATCCGCTACAACCAGATCCTGGAGGCGGGGATCGCGATGGTCGGCGAGAGCCTCAAGGTCGAACTGGAGATCCAGGCCGTCCAGGGGACCGAGCTCCCGCAGGCCTAACCCGGGCGGGGAACGGGGCGGGCGTCCAGCTCGGTGGCCGGGAGCCAGTGCACGGCGGGGTCGTACTCCAGCCAGCCGTGCTCCCGCGCCGCCGCCGCGAACTCCGCGAGCAGCGACCGCAGCACCGGATGCTGCTCGCGGGCCCGCCAGATCAGCGACCACGAGTACAGCGGGACGGGGTCGGTCAGCGGCACCGACCGGACGTCCGCGGGCACCGCCACGTCCGCCGGGAGCAGCGACACGTGCCCGGGCTCCTCGCGCAGATGGTCGAGGAAGTAGTCCAGCCCCAGGTTGACCCCGCCGAACTCGCCGGACAGCCCGAACTCGGCGAGGAACCGGTCGAGGAAGTCGAGTTTCCCGATCTCGGCGGGGAACCACACCGTCGTCCCGGCGAGGTCGGCGGGGCGCAGCGCCTCCGCGCCCGCCAGCGGATGCGCCTCGCCCATCACCGCCGCCATCGGCGCCAGCCGCACCAGCCGGTGCGCGAGGCCGTCCGGCAGCGGCTCGTCCAAGGCGTGGACGCGGCCGAAGCCCGCATCGCCGTCACCGCGCCGCAGCGCTGTCACGACCTCGGACAGGCCGCGCTTCAGGTTCGGCTCGATCGGCAGGTCGGGGCGGCGCGCCACGACCCGGCGGATCGTCCGCATCGGGTCGAACAGGTGGCCCCACACGTCCAGGCGCAGCGGCCGGTCGTCGCGGCGCGCCGCCATGATCGCGTCGTCCGCCGCCGCGAGCGCGCGCCGCGCCGGCTCCAGGAACCGCTCGCCCGCCGCCGTCAGCCGCACCGAATGCCCGGTGCGGTCGAACAGCCGCACGCCGAGGACGTCCTCCAGCCGCGCGACCCGCTTCGACAGCGCCTGCTGGGTGAGGAACAGCTCGCCCGCCGCGCGCCCGAAATGCAGGTGTTCGGCGGTCGCGACGAACGCCCGCACCTGCGCGAGATCCAGGTCCACGCCGTCCAGCCTGCCCGACGACCGCCGGACGGGCCAAAGCGCGGGCCGGTCAGCGCCCCTTGAGCTCACGGACGAGGGTCTTCGCGGCGGCCCGGGTCGGCGAGCCGGTCACCACGACCTTCCCGTCCCGGATCGGCATGTCGACGCGCGGCAGGGTGACCAGCCGGTCGCGCACCACGAACGCCAGGTCGCGGCCCACGGTCGCGCCGGTCAGCCGCGCGAACGCGTGCCGGTCCACGGGCCGCAGCGTGAGCGCCACGTCGTAGCCGGTGGACGTCCCGCGCGACTTCTGCACCCGCAGGTCGGCGACCTTGTGGATCGCGATGCCCTGCGCGAGCCGGTAGCACGTCACGCCGGTGGCGGCCTGCCCGGTGATCCCCGGCGTCCCGGCCGGGCACTGCCCCGGCATCGCCTGCGTCACCGGGTACACGTGCAGCGGCGCGGCCAGCGTCACCGGCTGCGTCCGCATCGACGACGCGATCATGCCGCCGGTCACCGCGACCGCGGCGATCAGCAGCCCGAGCGTCAGCACCATGATGACCAGCGCGGACCGGTGCTGGTCGGCGGCGCGGACCGGCTCCGGGACGGGCCGTTCCCGGTACTCCAGGCCCTGGCGGCGCGCGGCGCGGCTGCGCTTGGTCTCGGCCGCCGCGCGGCGCCGCTGCTCGGCGCGGGCCCGGCGCCGCCGGTCCGCCTCCGGGACCTCGGGCGTCTGGAGCAGGGCCGTCGTCCGTTCCGGACCGCGCACCGGCGCCGTTTCGGCCCGTCCGTGCAGCGAGAACCCCACCGCCCGCGCCGGGCCGGGCGGCTGCGCCTCCGGCTCCGCCTCCGGCTCAGGGATCAGCGTGGGACCGGGCACCGGCTCGGTCGGCGTCCGCCCCAGGTCGTCCTGCCCCAGCGCATGAGCAGGCGACGGCACCGCCTCGCCCCGCCCGAACGGCATAGGCTCGCCCGGTCCTGGTGCGCCCGGCCCCGGCGGCTGGCCCTGCTCTGGTGAGACCGACGGCATCGGTGCCGTGGCGGGCTCAGGCCGCGTGGCCTGCTCGGCTGCGGCGGCTTGCCCCAGCGGCGTGGTCTGTTCCGCAGATGCGCCTCGCTGAGGCTGCTCGCGCGGCGTGGCCTGCTCGGGTGCGGCGGCTTGCTCTAGCGGCGCGGTCCGCTCAGGGGACGTGGCGTCCTGCGTCTGTGTCGCCTCGTCTGACGCGTTCTGCGGGGCGGAGCGCTCGGACGGGGCGAGGAGCGGGGCGGGCGGGGGCGGCCAGGTGAGCGGGCGGTCCGGGGCGGCGGCCGGGGGCGGAGCGGGCGGGGCGGTGTCCTCGGCCTGCCGACGACCCTTGTTGCGGCGCGGAACGACCCGCATCGTCACCTCCCCGGGCTGACAAGATCTCCGACAGTCTTTCAGGATGAGACGGTGTCCCGCATCGTGTCGCGGCCGAACCCGGCCAACGATCGCCGAATGCTCATCCCGTGATGAACACTGCCCCGTCCGCGCGGTTCCAAAGCGCGGAAAGCCCGTCCCCGCGAGCATGCGGGGACGGGCTTTCCGGAACGCGGACGGCGCCTTAGCCGATGCGCCAGGTGTCGCCGCCGGCGAGGAGCGCGGCGAGGTCGCCCGCGCCCTGCTTCTCGACGGCCTCCTCGACCTGGGCGCGCATCAGCTCGTCGTACGACGGGCGGTCGACGTTGCGGAAGATGCCGATCGGCGTGTGCTCGAACGCCGGCTGGTCGAGCCGCGACAGCGCGAACGCCATCGACGGGTCGGGGTTGTGAGCGTCGTGCACCGCGATGTCCGACGCGGGGACGTCGGCCACGTTCACCACCTCGAACGAGCCCGACGGCGTCCGGCGCAGGGCCTTCTGCCGGTCGGCGCCGAAGACGATCGGCTCGCCGTGCTCGAGGCGGATCGTGATGTCGTCGCGGACGGCGGCGTCCTTCAGCGGGTCGAACGCGCCGTCGTTGAAGATGTTGCAGTTCTGGTAGATCTCGACCAGCGCGGTGCCGCGGTGCTCGGCGGCGGCGCGCAGCACCGACTGCAGGTGCTTGCGGTCGGAGTCGATGGTGCGGGCGACGAAGCTGCCCTCCGCGCCGATCGCCAGCGACAGCGGGTTGAACGGCGCGTCCAGCGAGCCCATCGGCGTCGACTTGGTGATCTTGCCGGTCTCGGAGGTGGGCGAGTACTGGCCCTTGGTCAGCCCGTAGATCCGGTTGTTGAACAGCAGGATCTTCAGGTTGACGTTGCGGCGCAGCGCGTGGATCAGGTGGTTGCCGCCGATGGACAGCGAGTCGCCGTCACCGGTGACGACCCACACCGACAGGTCGGGGCGGGACGTGGCGAGGCCCGTCGCGATCGCGGGCGCGCGGCCGTGGATCGAGTGGAACCCGTAGGTGTTCATGTAGTACGGGAACCGGGACGAGCAGCCGATGCCGGAGATGAACGTGATGTTCTCGCGGCGCAGCCCGAGCTCGGGCAGGAAGGACTGGACGGCCGCGAGGATCGCGTAGTCACCGCACCCGGGGCACCAGCGCACCTCCTGGTCGGTCTTGAAGTCCTTCATCGTCTGCTTCGCGTCGGCCTTGGGGACCAGCGACAGCAGGCTCTTCCCGTTCCCGTTCCCGTTCACGGCGCCGTTTCCGTTGGTGTCACTCACTGTCGATCACTTCCTGGATGACGTCCTGCAGCTCCTCCGCCTTGAACGGCAGGCCCCGGACCTGGTTGTAGCCGATCACGTCGATCAGCAGCCGGCCGCGCAGCAGCATCGACAGCTGGCCGAGGTTGATCTCCGGGACGACGACCTTGTCGTAGGAGCGCAGCACCTCCGGCAGGTTCGCGGGGAACGGGTTGAGGTGCCGCAGGTGCGCCTGCGCCACGTCGCGGCCCTCCGCCCGGACGCGCCGGACCGCCGCGGAGATCGCGCCGTAGGTGCCGCCCCAGCCCATGACCAGGACGCGTGCCTTGCCGGACGGGTCGTCGACCGCGAGCGGCGCGATGTCGTTCGCGATGCCGTCGACCTTGGCCTGGCGGAGCCGGACCATCGTGTCGTGGTTCGCCGGGTCGTAGGAGATGTTGCCGGTGACGTCGGCCTTCTCCAGGCCGCCGATCCGGTGCTCCAGCCCGGCGGTGCCCGGCACCGCCCACGGGCGGGCCAGGGTCTCCGGGTCGCGCCGGAACGGCTCGAACGCCTCCTCGGACGGGGCCGCGAAGTTCGGCTCGATCTTCGGCAGCGCCGCCACGTCCGGCAGCTTCCACGGCTCGGAGCCGTTGGCGAGGTAGCCGTCGGACAGCAGGATGACGGGGGTCCGGTACTTCACCGCGATGCGGGCCGCCTCCAGCGCCGCGTCGAAGCAGTCCGAGGGGGACTGCGGCGCGATGACCGGGACCGGCGCCTCGCCGTTGCGGCCGTACATGGCCTGCATCAGGTCGGCCTGCTCGGTCTTGGTCGGCATGCCGGTGGACGGCCCGGCCCGCTGCACGTCGATGACCAGCAGCGGCAGCTCCGTCGCGACGGCCAGGCCGATCGTCTCGCTCTTCAGCGCGATGCCCGGCCCCGACGTGGTGGTGACGCCGAGCGACCCGCCGAACGAGGCGCCGAGCGCCGCGCCGACCGCGGCGATCTCGTCCTCGGCCTGGAACGTCCGGACGCCGAACCGCTTGTGCTTGGACAGCTCGTGCAGGATGTCGGACGCCGGGGTGATCGGGTACGAGCCGAGGTAGACGGGCAGGCCGCTCTGCACGCCCGCGGCGACGATGCCGAGGGACAGCGCGGCGTTGCCGGTGATGTTGCGGTAGAGGCCGGCGTCGTGCTCGGCCGGCTTGACCTCGTACTGCACCGAGAACGCCTCGGTGGTCTCGCCGTAGCTCCAGCCCGCCTGGAACGCGGCGATGTTCGCCTTCATGATCTCGGGCTTCTTGGCGAACTTGCGCTCGAGGAAGCCGACCGTCCCCTCGGTGGGCCGGTGGTAGAGCCACGACAGGAGCCCGAGCGCGAACATGTTCTTCGCGCGCTCGGCGTCCTTCTTGGAGATGTCGTAGCCCTCCAGGGCCGTCACCGTCATCGAGGTGAGCGGCAGCGCGTGCACCCGGTACTCGTCGAGCGAGCCGTCCTCGACGGGGCTGGCGGCGTAGCCGACCTTGGCGAGGTTGCGCTTGGTGAACTCGTCGGTGTTGACGATCAGGTCCGCCCCGCGGGGCAGGTCCCCGAGGTTGGCCTTGAGGGCGGCCGGGTTCATCGCGACCAGCACGTCGGGCGCGTCGCCCGGCGTGAGGATGTCGTGGTCGGCGAAGTGCAACTGGAAACTGGACACGCCGGGGAGGGTCCCGGCGGGGGCGCGGATCTCGGCCGGGAAGTTCGGCAGGGTCGACAAGTCGTTGCCGAACGCCGCCGTCTCCTGGGTGAAGCGGTCGCCGGTCAACTGCATCCCGTCACCGGAGTCCCCGGCGAAGCGGATGATGACGCGGTCGAGCTGCTGGACCTGTTTGGTCACAGAGGAAGACCTCCTCGACGCGCAGCACCCGTCCTGGGGGAGGCACCCAGGATCGTGATGCTACTAAGGCTTACCTTCATGGTATGTCCGGGATGGAATGCTGGTCTCGGGGATCGGGCCGCTCAGCGGTACGGCGGCGCCCGGCGTGCGGCCCGGTGCCGTCCGCCGTTCGCTCTCCGCTGGTGGTGGCCGTGGTCTGAGAGGCGCAGACCGCGGCCGTCGCTCCGCCCGTCATGTGCGACATCCCGCCGTCAGGGAGGTCATGACCCCGTACATCAAGGGTTATCACCTCGGGTGGGAGATCACGCGTCCCGGCCGGATTCGGGCAGGTCCTAACCGGTGCTACGAGCCGGACGGGTCCCCGGGTTCACCGCTGAACACAGGGCGCTGGCCAGCCGGCACAGGTCGACGTGCAGCCGCCTGACCAGCCTGGCGGGATGGGCCGGGGAGCCGTCGCTCCCCGAGGGCACGGAGTTCACAGCCCGCAGTGTAGACAGGCTGAATTTCGTTCTGTTCAACCGGCCCCCGCGCCCTCGGCAGGGGGTTCACGGCCGGGCGGTGCCGCCCGTCCCGGCCGCGCGGGGCCCGGTGGGGGCGCCGGTCTGCGCCGGCGCGCCGCTCGCGCCGGTGCCCGGGGTGCCGGTCGCGCCGCCGGGGGCGCCGGACAGTGTGCTCTTCACCACGGCGCTCCGCTCCTTGTCGAGCTTGGCGAGCAGCGACCGGACGTCCGCGGCGGTGAGCGCCTCGCCGATCACCCGGGCCTGCGCCGAGTACGGGTAGGAGCCGGGGTGGTCGAGCGCCGACTTCACCCACGTCCGCCAGGCCCGCCCGGCGACGGTGCAGGTCAGCACGAACGACCGGTCGGACGGCACCGGCGCGGACGAGGTGCAGGAGCCGAGCGCCGTGCCGCGGGTGGTGATCGACGCGCGCAGCGCGGCGCGCGCGCCGTCCGGCACCGTGTCCGGCGACGACAGGGTCGCCGGGACGCGCACCGTGCATCCCGCCGTGTTCTGGTCGCAGTTGACGAAGGTGAGCTTGCCCGGGTCGAAGTGCAGGTTCGGGTCGGCGGCGCCCGCGAGCGCCTTCACCCGCGGCCGCAGCCGGGCGAACAGCGCGGCGGGGTTCGGCAGGTCGGCGACGCTGAACCGGGCGGCGTCGGCCCCGGCCGCCTGCACGGCGAGCAGCCGGTACGGCGCCGCGGCCGACACCAGGTAGTTCGCCCCCGACGTCCTGATCTTGTAGGCGCGGACGCCGTTCACGGTCTCGATGGGCGGCTTCGCCGGCGCCTTGGTGAGCAGCTTCGCGATCGCCTGCGCGCCGAGCACGTCCGGGACGTCGAAGCCGGGGACGGACGCGGGCGCCTTCGACCAGCGGCCCGCGTAGTTGTCGGGGTGGGCGCTCTCGCCCGCGTACTCGCGCCAGAACTGCAGGCCGGCCCTGACGTAGGTGTCGCCGCCGACCGCGACGACCTCGGCGCTCAGCGGACCCGCCGCGAGCGTGCCGATCGCCGATCCCGCCGTCGTGACCTGCAGGTCGGCCTGGACGGGGCGGCCGTTCGCGGCGGTGAGCGTGCCCTGGTAGCGGAAGCCGGGCCCGGACGTGAGCTGCCGTCCCGCCTCCAGCGCCCACGCCGAGGGCGCCGTGGCCGACGGCTTCGGGCGCGCCTTGCCGGCCCCGTCGTCGTCGGAGATGAACACCACGGCGACGGTCGCGGCGGCCGCCACGACCACGGCGACGCCCGCGCCGGTCACCAGCCGCTTCCTGAACCGCCCGCCGCGCGGCGGCGGCCCCCCGATTCCGGGCGGCAGCGGCATCCCGGGCGGCAGCGGCATTCCGGGGGCGCCGGGCGGGCCGGGCGTCCCCGGGAACCCGGGCATGCCGGGCGTTCCCGGGTCCTGTGCGGGCATGCCGGCGCCCGGGCCGTGGTGCGGGAGGCCGTCCGGCGCGGTGGCGCCGGGCGCCTGCGGCGACGCGGCCGGCGAGGGCGGCGGCGTGGCGGGTGCGGTCCGGGGCGGGCCGCCGGCGACGAGGACGTCGTCCGGTGCGGGCCGGGCAGGTTCGGACTCCGGAGAAGGGTCGTCCTGATCAGCGCTCACAAGCCATAAGGATGCCCGACGATGCGAGCGGCCGGACCGGAAACCGTGCATCGCCGGGCATAACGCCACATCGGCCGGGGCGGCCGGCCTCCGCGCCGCCCGCCCCGACCTGCGGGCTCACTCGCTGTCGAGCCCGCTCTGCAGCGAGGCGACCTCCGACGGAGTGGCGCCGATCACCTTGTACTGCGCGTGCTTGTAGAAGGTGCCGCCGGTGGACTTGGCCCAGCTCTGCCACGCCGCGGTCGCGATCCGGCAGCTGGCCCACACCGAGCTCGTGTCGTTCATCGTGATCGTGTCGGTGCAGTTGCCGAGGTCCTTGCCGGTCAGCGTGCCGGCCGTGATGTTGAACCGGACGTCGACCGTCACCGGGGTGGACGCCCCGTACGGCGGGCGGATCTTGGCCTCGACGGTGCAGCCGGAGTTGCTGTTGCAGCCGCCCTTCTTCCACTCGTCGACCGAGGGGCGCGCCGACGCGTCGAACGAGTTCTTCAGGTCGCCCATGCTGGTCCGCATGGTGGAGATCACCGTGGACGCCTCGGACGAGGACTTCGGCGTCACGTCCAGCGCCACCCGCGGCGTCGTCGCCTCGTAGCGCAGCAGCTGCGCGTCGTCGGCGTCGGTGATGTAGAGCGTCGAGGTGAAGGTGGTGAACTTCAGCGCCTTCTTGCCGGCCCAGGTCGTCTTCAGCGGCTTGACCTTGGCGGTCGCCGCGGCGCGCAGCTTGGCCGCGAGCGCGGTCGGCGACAGCTCCTGCTTGAAGTCGATGTCGAGCTTGTCGGCGCTCAGCCGGCCCCACTGCTGCCCGCTGCCGAGGTAGTACGGCGTGCCCTCGGTGCTCTCGATCTGGTCGCGCCAGTACGAGGCGTCGGCCTTCAGGAACAGCTTGCCGTCGGCCGACAGCAGCGTGACGCTGTCGCTGTTCCAGGTGACCGGGCCGGTCGCGCGGCCGCCCTTGGTCACGTCGAGCTGGCCCTCGATGTTGTCGGCGCCGCCGCCGAAGTCGCCCTTCAGCCCGACGACGCGCTCGGCGGCCATGGAGTCGGCCGCGGCCTTCAGCTTCTCCTCGGGCGACTTGCCGCCGCCGTTGGCCGCCACCACGAACACGACGACGCCGATGAGGAGGATCACCACGACGGCGCCGCCGACGAGCGCCGCGATCAGCGGGCCGCTGCTGCGCTTGGGCGGCGGCATGCCGGGACCCATCGGCCCGGTGGGGCCGGGGGGCGGCGGGAAGAACGGCGGCGGGGTACCCGGGCCGCCGGGGCCGCCGTACCCGCCGGGGGGCGGCGGCGCGCCGGGACCGCCCGGAGCGCCAGGAACGCCCTGGCCACCCGGGTAGCCGGGGCCGCCCGGACCAGGGGAACCGCCGGGCCCCGCAGGCGGCGGCGGAGGCGGCCAGGAGGCACCACCCGGGTTCTCCCAGCCCGGGTTCGGCGGAGGGTTGCTCATCCGGTCACGTCCTTCCAGGTCAACTGACCCCAATGCATTCCCTAGTGTGCAGCAAAACGATGGCATTGTGATCCACCGAGGTGGAGGTACGACGCCACACTCCGCACGCCCCTTTCGGGGATACTTGCTTGGACGCGGATGGGAGGGTGGCGGTGCATAACTATTTCGACTCATATGTCGCGCTTGCCGCGCTGGTGATCGCCGGCGGCGGCATCGTCGGCGGCGGCCTCGCCGCGAACCGGATGCTCCGCCCGCACCGCCCGACTGTGGAGAAGCTCACCACCTACGAGTGCGGCGTCGACCCGGTCGGCGACGGCTGGGCGCACTCCTACATCCGCTACTACGTCTTCGCCTACCTGTACGTCGTCTTCGCGGTGGACGCCGTGTTCCTCTTCCCCTGGGCGACGGTCTTCTCCGCCCCCGGCTACGGCGCCACCACGCTCGGCGAGATGTTCGTCTTCCTGGGCTTCCTCGCCGTCGGGCTCCTCTACGCGGGCCGCAAGGGCGTCCTGTCCTGGCTCTGAGCCGCGGGCTCGGAGCCCGAGGCCTCCGGCGGGTGCCGTCCGGGCTGTAACAATGCATGCGTGGGCACCATCGATCTCCCGCCGCCGAGCGTCGGACCGCTGTCGCGGCTCGCCCCCAAGCCGGTCAAGTTCGTGCTCAACTGGGGCCGCCGCTACTCGCTGTGGGTCTTCAACTTCGGCCTGGCCTGCTGCGCGATCGAGTTCATCGCCACCTCGATGAGCAGGCACGACTTCATCCGGCTCGGCGTCATCCCGTTCGCGCCCGGCCCCCGCCAGGCCGACCTGATGGTCGTGTCCGGCACCGTCAGCGACAAGATGGCGCCCGCCGTCCGCCGGCTGTACGAGCAGATGCCCGAGCCGAAGTACGTGATCTCGTTCGGCGCCTGCTCCAACTGCGGCGGCCCGTACTGGGACTCCTACTGCGTCACCAAGGGCGTCGACCAGATCATCCCGGTGGACGTGTACGTGCCGGGCTGCCCGCCGCGTCCCGAGGCGCTGCTGCAGGGCATCGTCCACCTCCAGGAGAAGATCGCCGCCGAGTCGCTCGGCGACCGCTACGACGGCGGCGACCCGATGAGCCCGCCGCCCGCGCCGCGGCCGTTCTCGGCCACCGTTCTGCGCCGCCCCCTCCAGCCGCCGCCCGCCGAGCCCCCCGCCTCCGAAGAGCCGTCTGCGCCGGACGAGCCGTCCGCTTCGGACACGACGCGTCCCGTGCCGCCGCCGGTCGACGCGCCCGAACCGGAGGCCGCCGGCGAGACCCGCCCGCTTCCACCCGCCGAGCCGCCGACCGTCCCGGCGCCCGAGACCGAGGCCGAGGCCGAGGCGGTGCGTCCGGACGACGAGACGCGCCCCGTGCCGCCCGTCGAACCGCAGGCCGAGGCGCCCGGCGACGCGCCGGCCGCCGAGGGCGACACCAGGCCGCTGCCCGCCGCCGAACCGGAACCGGAGCCCGGCGCGGCCCGGCCCGATGACGAGACGCGGCCGATCCCGGCCACCGAGGACGAGCCCGCCGCCGGACCGCAGCGGCGGCGCCGGGACGAGCACGACCCGTCGATCATCCCGGGGCTCGCCGACGACGGGAACGACGACGAGATCGGGCGGGACCGGTGAGCGCCCCCGCGGAACTCGCCGCCGCCTGGACGGACCGGTTCGGCGACGGCGTGACGACCGAGGAGACGGCCGGCGGGCTGTCCGTCGGCGTGCCGGCCGACCGCTGGGTGGAGGCGCTCACCTTCGCCCGCGACGACCTGGCCTGCGGTTTCTTCGACTGGCTGACCGGCGTGGACGAGCTCGACGAGGGCTTCGCGGTCGTCGCCCACGTGTACTCGCTGGAGCGGCGCCACCACCTCCTCGTCCGCACGCGGGTGCCGCGGGACGCCCCGTCGCTGCCGACCGCCACCGGCGTGTACCGGGGCGCGGCGTGGCACGAGCGGGAGACGGCCGAGATGTTCGGCATCGGGTTCGAGGGGCACCCGAACCTCGTCCCGCTGCTGCTGCCGGACGGGTTCGAAGGGCATCCGCTGCGCAAGGACTTCGTGCTGGCGGCGCGGGTCGCGAAGCCGTGGCCGGGTGCGAAGGAGCCCGGCGAGTCCGGGCACGGCGCGCCGAGCCGCCGCCGCGTCCGCCCGCCCGGCGTGCCCGACGAGGGCCCGTGGGCGGAGGTGGCCGAGCGCCGCCGGACCGCGGGCCGCCCGCCGCGGGAGCCGGACGAGCCGGACGCGCGGCGGCCGCCGCGGGAGCGGGGCCCGGATGCTTGAGATCATCGGGAAGCTGGTGCTGGTCGCGGCGGCGTTCGCGCTGCTGCCGCTGCTGGTCGGGCAGGCCGAGCACAAGGTGATGGCGCACATGCAGGGCCGCCTCGGCCCCATGTACGCGGGCGGTTTCCACGGCTGGGCGCAGCTCGTCGCGGACGGCGTGAAGTTCGCGCAGAAGGAGGACGTGGTCCCGCGCGACGCCGACCGGTGGGTGTTCAAGCTGGCGCCGGGCGTCGCGCTCGTCCCGTACCTGCTGGTGCTGATCGTGGTGCCGGTCGGGCCGGGCGGGCAGGTCGCGCTGGACCTCGGCGTCGGGGTGTTCTTCGCGCTCGCGGTGATGGGCATCGGCGTGATCGGCGCGATCATGGCGGGCTGGGCGAGCGCGAACAAGTACGCGCTGCTCGGCGGGATCCGGGTCGCCGCGCAGCTGATGTCCTACGAGCTGCCGATGGTGTTCGCGGCGTCGTCGGTGGCGATGGCGGCGGGCACGCTGTCGCTGCAGGGCATCGTCGGCGAGTGGCGCTGGTGGTGGCTGCCGTGGCAGGCGATCGGCGCGGTGGTGTTCTTCGTCGCGGGCCTCGCCGAGCTGCGCCGCCCGCCGTTCGACATGCCGGTCGCCGACTCGGAGATCATCTTCGGCCCGTACACCGAGTACGGCGGGCTGCGGTTCGCGCTGTTCATCCTGGCGGAGTACGCCGGGATCGTGGTGCTGTGCGCGCTGACGGCCGTGCTGTTCCTCGGCGGCTGGAAGGGCCCGTTCCTGGACACCGAGCTGGGCTGGCTCTGGACGCTGCTCAAGGTCGCGGTGCTGGCGTTCTGCGTGATCTGGCTGCGGGTCAGCTACCCGCGGATGCGCGAGGACCAGCTGCAGAAGCTCGCGTGGGCGTGGCTCGTGCCGCTGTCGCTGGCGCAGCTCGCGCTGACCGGCGTCCTCAAGGTCGCCTTCGCCTGACCCCTTTCCGCCGAGCCACGCGACGCGCGGGCCACGCGCCGTCGGACCGCCAGCCCGCCGGCCCGCGCGGGTCACGCGCCGCCGGGCCAGCGGTCTGCGCGGGCCGTCAGTCGCCGTTCTCCAGGTCGTTCGCTCCGAGGTGGAGGGGCTCGACCCATTCCTCGCCCCAGGGGTTGAGGTAGGTGTCCGGTTCCATGAGGTCGTCGGAGGCCCAGCGGACGCGGACCCATTCGGTCTCCAGCAGGGGCTGCCGGAGGGGCGGCGCGGCGGCGGCGACGGCGTCCCAGTCGAGGTCGAGCCGCTCGACCGTCACCCCGTCGTAGGACGCCGGCGCCTTCTCCGCGTCGGCGTCCTCCAGGATCCGGTCGAGGCGCGATCCGGCGTCGGCGTCCCCGTCCTCGCTCCGTTCGTACAGGTCGAGGACGTGCGCCAGCAGCGGCAGAGCGCGCGCCTTGGCGAAGTCGTAGGGTTCCATGACCTGGTCGAGGACGTCCCACAGGTCGTCGTCCCGACGCTGCGCGGCGATGGTCTCGGCGAGCGCCTCGTCGCACCGCGCGTCGCCCGTCCGCAGGTACGGGTGCAGGTCGACGCCCTCGACGATCACGCCCTCCTGGACGACCCACAGGTGCAGCAGCGCGCCGTACCACATCACCAGGTAGGAGTCGGCGCCGTGGCCGTGGTAGTGGCCGGCGAAGGCGGCGGCGAGGTCGGCGACGGACGTGCCGACGAAGACGTCGCCCTGGCGGGCGCCGCCGGAGCCCACCGAGAACTCCAGCAGGTAGCAGCTGTGGGCCGTGCTCTCCTCCTCGTCCAGGTCGAGGGCGTCGGGCGCGGCGGGAGCGGGATCGGGCACGGTGGCCTCCGGAGGCGGGGAGCGGCAGCCGTCCCTTTCTAGCGCACGGGGCCGACAGCGGATCGGGATCTGCGGAAGATCAGGGAAGGAAGATCGTGTACTCGGAGAGCTGCGGCATGATCGCGGGCGGCAGGTCGCAGTCCACGGCCATCTCCTCGACGGACACGAACGTGCCGTGCTCGTCCCGGTGCGCGACGACCCGCTCGGCCAGCTCCTCCGTCATCCCGGGCAGCGCCGCGATGATCTCCACCGGGGCGTGGTTGGCGTCGACGAGGCCGCCGTCGTCGTAGGCGCGCGGGACGTCGGGGCGGCCGATCCGCAGCTCGTGCGCGAGGGCCGGGTCGTCGGCGGCGATCGCGCGGGCGTCGGCGCGCAGGTTCCGCCGGTACTTGGCGTACTCGACGGCGTTCTCGTTGTGGTGGCTGCGCGGGACCTCGCGGGGGTACACCTGCCGCCGGACGGCGAACGCGTGCGCCGTGCCCGCGGGCCACAGCGTCAGCAGCAGGATCGTGCCGAGCGCGATCAGCAGGATGTTCCCGCTGCTCAGCGCGGCGAGGACCGCCACCAGGCCGACCCCGTACCCGGCCGCGGCGGCCCCGTGGTTCCACGAGCCGCGCTTGACGGCGGCGTAGAGGAACGTCACGGGCGTCGCGAACCCGAGCGTGAGGAACGGCATGATCGCCCACAGCACGCCGTTGGGCTCCGCGGGCGGCGGTGGAAGCGGCGGCACCGGACGCAGCGGCGGCAGCGGATACCCCCCGGAACCCCAGGTCGGGGACGCGTCCGGCCGTCCTGCCGGCGGGACGGGACGCACCGGCGGGACGGGACGCGCCGGCGGCACCGGGCGCGGTGCGGAAGGTGGGTGGGGCGCGGAAGGCGGGCGCGGTGCGGAGGGACGCGGCGGCTCGGCAGGAAGGGGCGGGACTGCGGCCGGGCGCGGCGGAACGGGCGGACGCGGCGGCAGCGAGGAGCCGCGCGGCGGCGTGAAACCGTCCGGCTTGGTGGTGCGGTGCACCGGCATACCGCCCGGCGGTGTCCCCTGGACGGGCGTCCCGCCCGGCGGTGTGGCGCCCGAAGGCGTGGAGGACTGCGGGCGGGCGTGGTCGGCTCCGTGGTCGTACTGTCCGTCCGCATGGTGGCTCACATGTCCTCCTTGCCCGCAGGCGTACAGGAGCGCGGGCCGCGGGTGCCCGCGTATCGTCCGACGAACGCCGAACCCGCCGCGTTCCACCGCGGCGTTTCGTACGCAATCATGTTGCGCGTGGGACGGTTGCCAGGAGGTGGGCTGGCCAAGGGGCTGGCCGTCACGTTGCGGACTATGACGCGGCGCTCCATCACGCGTCAATACCCCGAGGTACAGCCCGATCTGCCCCCGCGCAGCCGGGGGGTGATCGCGCTCTTCGAGGAGAACTGCACCGTGTGCATGCTCTGCGCGCGCGAGTGTCCCGACTGGTGCATCTATATCGACTCGCACAAGGAGACCGTCCCCGCCGAGGGCGGTGGGCGGCCCCGCGTCCACAACGTCCTCGACCGGTTCGCGATCGACTTCGCCCTCTGCATGTACTGCGGGATCTGCATCGAGGTGTGCCCGTTCGACGCGCTGTTCTGGTCGCCGGAGTTCGAGTACTCCGAGTACGACATCGCGGAGCTGACCCACGAGAAGGAGCGGCTGCGGGAGTGGATGTGGACGGTCCCGCCGCCGCAGGCCCACGACCCGGCCGCCGAGCCGCCGAAGGAGGTCGCGGCGGCGGAGAAGGCGGCGGCGCGGGCCGCGCGGCGCCCGCCGCCCGGCCGTCCGGGAGGCGGGCCGTGAGCGGCCAGGAGATCGTCTTCACGCTGCTCGGGGTGGTGGCCGTCGGCGCCGGGATCATGGTGGTGACGACGCGGCGGCTCGTCCACGCGGCGCTGTGGCTGGTGCTGTCGTTCGGCGCGCTCGCGGGCGGCTACCTGGTGCTGACCGCGGAGTTCGTCGCGTGGGTGCAGGTCCTGATCTACGTCGGCGCGGTCGTCGTGCTGCTGCTGTTCGGGATCATGCTGACCCGCGCGCCGATCGGCGACTCCGCCGACCTCGACTCCGGCAACCGGTGGGCCGCCGCCGCGGTCGCCGTCGCCACCGCCGCGGTCCTGGTCACCGTCATGATCATGGGGTTCCGGGACGAGAAGATGCCGTTGCGCGCGGGCGGCGGGTCGGCGAGCGAGCTCGGCGCGAGCGTGTTCCGCACGTGGGTGCTGCCGTTCGAGGTGCTGTCGGTGCTGCTGCTGGCCTCGCTGGTCGGCGCGATCGTCCTGTCCCGCACCGACATCGGGCCCCGGCTGCCCGGCCGGCGGAAGGGGCGCGGCTGATGCATCTGGCCTACCCGACCGTCGTCGCGGCGCTGCTGTTCTCCGTCGGCGTCTACGGGGTGCTCGCGCGGCGCAACGCCATCCTCGTCCTGATGTCGGTCGAGCTGATGCTGAACGCGGTGAACCTGAACCTCGTCACGTTCGACATGCGGTTCCGCGACCGGCTGCACGGCGGGCAGGTGCTCACCCTGTTCACGATCGTGATCGCGGCGGCGGAGGTCGGGCTCGGCCTCGCGATCGTCCTGCTGGTGTACCGGAACCGGCGGATGGTCGACGTCGACCGGCTCCGGGAGCTGGCCGAATCCGACGAGGAGCCCGAGTCCGAGCCCGGCACCGAGCCCGGCGCCGAGCCGGTCGAGGAGGCGGCGCCGTGATCTGGCTCGCGTCCCTGGCGATCCTGCTGCCGTTCCTCGCCGCGTTCGGCGGGATGCTGGCCGGCCCGTCCCTCGGGCGGCTGCTCGGGCGGCTTCCCGGCCAACGGTCGGCGCTGCGCGACGGCCCCGCGCTGATCGCCTGCGCGCCGGTCGCCGTCTCGCTGGTCCTGGCGGCGATCGTCGCGTTCGTCGTCTGGCAGGACCCCGGCGAGCGGACCGGCACGCTGACGGTGATCGACACCGGGTCCGTGCCGATCCGGGTCGGGCTGCAGGTGGACGGCCTGTCCGCGGTCGTGGCGCTGATGGTCTGCTGCGTCGCGCTCGCCGTCCAGGTGTACTCGGTCGGCTACATGGACGGCGACCGGCGCTACTCGTCCTACGCCGCGTTCATCTCGCTGTTCACCGCCGCGATGCTGCTGGTCGTGTTCGCCGGCGACCTCCTCGTCCTGTACGTGGGCTGGGAGGTCATGGGCATCTGCTCGTACTTCCTGATCGGCCACCACTGGGAGGAGCGGGCGAACTCCCGCGCGGCCGTCAAGGCGTTCCTGGTGACGCGGCTGGGCGACGTCGGGTTCCTCATCGGGATCATCGTGCTCGGGCTCGGCGCGCGGACGTTCGAGATCCACGGCGTCCTGGCCCGGGTCTGGACGATGCCGGACGCGACGCTCACCGCCGCCGCGCTGCTGCTGCTCGCCGGGGTCGCGGGCAAGAGCGCCCAGTTCCCGCTGCACACCTGGCTCCCGGACGCGATGGCGGGCCCCACGCCGATCAGCGCGCTGATCCACGCCGCGACCATGGTCGCGGCCGGCATGTACGTCGTCGCGCGGCTGTACGGGGCGTTCGCCGCCGCGCCGGGCGCTCTCGCCGTCCTCGGCGTCATCGCGGTGGTCTCGATGGTCGGCGCGGCGCTCGCGGCCCTCGCCCAGGACGACCTGAAACGCGTCCTCGCCTACTCGACGATCAGCCAGCTCGCCGTGATGGGGGCCGCGCTCGCGGTCGGCGCGAAGTCCGCGGCGATCTTCCACCTGCTGACGCACGGGGCGTTCAAGGCGCTGCTGTTCCTCGCCGCCGGCTGCGTGATCGCGACCACCGGGTCCGCGCTGCTCGCGAACCACGGGGGGCTCCGGCGCGGCATGCCGGTCACGTTCTGGTCGATGACGGCGGGGTTCGCGGCCCTTGCGGGCGTCCCGCCGTTCAGCGGCTGGTTCAGCAAGGACTCCGTCATCGAGGCCGCCCAGCACGCCGCCCTGCACGGCGGCGAGACGACCGACGCGGGCTGGTTCGCCTACGCCCCGCTGAACAGCGGTCCCGTGGCCGGTGAGGTCACCATGATCCATTCCTTCGGCCTCTACCAGGACCAGCCTCATTGGACGACGCTGCCGTCCGGGGTGGCGTGGCTGGTCTATCTCGGGTTGCTGCTGACGGTCGCGCTGACGGCGGCGTACGCGATGCGGGCCTGGCTGATGGCGTTCTTCGGGGAGCCGCGCGGGACGTACGAGATCCGCGAGCCGTCGAGGATCATGTCGTGGACGGTCGCGGCGCTGGCCGTCCCGGCGGCGGTCCTCGGGTTCTTCGGGCTCGGGGCGGGCGAGCTGCGCCCGCACATCGGCCCGGCGCTGCTCGGCATCGCGCTCCTGCTCATCGGCGGGGGCGCGGTGTTCCTCCTGTGGAACCGGGACCCGGCGTCCGACCCGTCGGGGGCCCTCGGGCCGGCGCGCAAGGTGTTCGCGCGGGGCTTCTACGTCGACGAGCTGTACGCGATCGCGGTCGTCCGGCCCGTCCAGGCCCTCGCGCGCGGGGTCGTGCGGTTCGACCGGCGCGGCGTCGACGCGGCCGTCGTCGGAGCCGGGCGGGGCGCGCGGCGGCTCGGAGGGCTGCTGCGGATCCCGCAGAACGGCAACCCGCAGACGTACCTGACGGGCCTGCTCGCGGGCGTCGTCGTCATCACGGCCCTGGTGGTGATCTTCCGGTGATCTTCCTGTGGATGATGGCGATCCCGCTGTTCGGGGCGCTCGCGATGCTCGTCCCGGCGGACCGGTTCCTGCGCACCGGGTTCGCCGTCCGGGCGTTCGGGACGGGCGTGTCCGCCGCGACGCTGCTCGTCGCGGTGTCCGCGATGACCGCGTTCGACTTCGGCGACACGTCCCGGACGCAGCTCCAGGCGGACTGGGCGTGGGCGCCCGCGATCGGGCTGCGGTTCCACCTCGGCGCCGACGGGATCTCGCTGCCGCTGGTCGTGCTGACCGCGCTGCTGACGTTCCTGTGCTTCCTGTACACGCTGCGGCATCCCCCGGCGGGCGGGCGGATCCGGCTGCTGACCGCGCTGCTGCTCGTCCTCGAGATCGGGCTGATCGGCACGTTCACCGCCCTCGACCTCGTGCTGTTCTTCGTGTTCTTCGAGACCGTGCTGATCCCCATGTACGTGGTGATCATGCTGTGGGGCGGGGACGGGCGGCGCGCCGCCGCGGCCAAGTTCATCCTGTACACGCTCCTCGGATCGGGGCTGCTGCTGGCCGGGATGCTGCTGGTCGCCGTCAACGCGGGCACGCTCGACATGGTCCAGCTGGCCGCGCGGCACGGCTCCGGCGTCTCCCGCGGCGTCCAGATCACCGCGTTCGCGCTGATGGCGATCGGGCTCGCGGTGAAGGCGCCGATGTGGCCGCTGCACACCTGGCTGCCGGACGCGCACACCGAGGCGCCGACCGTCGGGTCCGTGCTGCTGGCCGGGGTGCTGCTGAAGATGGGCACCTACGGGCTCGTCCGCGTGGCGCTGCCGCTCGCCCCGGACGGCGCGCAGGTGTGGGCGCCGTGGCTCGGGCTCCTCGCCGTCATCGGGATCGTCTACGGCGCGCTCGCCTGCCTCGCCCAGCGCGACCTCAAACGGATGATCGCCTACTCGTCCGTCGGGCACATGGGGTTCGTGCTGCTCGGCATCGCGACGCTCACCCCCGTCGGGATCAACGCGGCGCTGTTCGGCAACATCGCGCACGGCCTGATCACCGGGCTGCTGTTCTTCCTGGCCGGAGCGGTGAAGGACCGCTGGGGCACCACCGACATGGACGCGATCGGCGGCGGCATGCTCGGCACCTCGCCGCGGCTGGCGTCCGTGCTGACGTTCGCGTCCGTCGCCTCGCTCGGGCTGCCTGGCCTCGCCGGGTTCTGGGGCGAGATGCTCGCGATGGTCGGCGCGTACCGCCCGCACGCCGACCTCCCGCGCGCCGCGTTCGTCACGTTCATGGCGGTCGCCGGGATCGGCGCGCTGCTCACCGCCGGCTACTTCCTGCGCATGCTCGCCAAGATCACGCACGGGACGCGGCCGGCCGCCGCGGCGGACCCGGGCGCCGTGGTGTCCGCCCAGGAGTACGCCGCCTGGGTCCCGCTGATCGCGCTCACCCTGCTCGTCGGGCTGTGGCCGAAGACCCTGCTGGACGTGACCGCCGCGCCGGTCCGCGCGCTGTTCGGAGGCGGCTGATGATTCAGGGCATCGACTACGCGGCGATCGCGCCGCCGCTGATCGTCGCCGCCGCCGCGCTCGCGCTGCTGCTCGCCGACGCGTTCGACGCCCCGCGCCGCGTCCTCGGCCTGGCCTGCGGCGGGTCCCTCGGCGCCGCGCTGGTCGCGGTGATCGCGCTGGCGCCCGGTGACCGGCGCGCCACCTTCTGCGTGCCCGCCTCGCTGCGCGGCGGCGGCCCCCGCTCCTGCTCCTACGTCACCGACGACTTCACGCTGCTGTTCCAGGGCATCGTGCTCGCCGCGGCCCTCGTCGTCGTGCTGCTGTCCCTCCAGGAGATCACCGACGCGGAGATCCCGGCGGGCGAGTACCACTTCCTGCTGCTGTGCGCCGTGATCGGCGCCCTGACGCTCGTCGCCGCCCGCGACCTCGTCCTGCTGCTGGTCGCGCTGGAGACGCTGTCGCTGCCGGTGTTCGCCCTCGTCGGCCTCCGCCGCTACGACGGGCGGGCGTCCGAGGCCGCGCTCAAGCTGTTCCTCGTCTCCGTCGTCTCCACCGCGATCATGCTGTTCGGCATCTCGCTGGTCTACGGGACGACCGGCGCCATGCACCTCGACCGGATCGCGCCCGCCCTCGACCGGCTCCCGTCCGACCTGGACCCGGTCGCCGCCGTCGGCGCCGTCCTCGTCCTCGCCGGGTTCGCGTTCAAGGTCGCCGCCGTCCCGTTCCACTTCTGGGCCCCGGACGTGTACAACGGCGCGCCGCTGCCCGTCGCCGCGTTCCTGTCCGTCGTGTCGAAGGCCGCCGGATTCGCCGGTCTCGCGATCGTCCTCGCCCTCGGCCTGCCCGCGTACGGGCACGTGTGGGGCCCGGTGATCGGCGTCCTCGCGGCGCTCACCATGACGCTCGGCAACCTCGTCGCGCTCCGCCAGCGGACCGCGATCCGGCTGCTGGCCTGGTCGTCCGTCGCCCAGTCCGGCTACATGCTCGCGCCCCTGTCGGTCGGGTCCCACCGCCTGCCCGAGGCCGTCGCCGCGACCACCGCGTACGTCGCCCTTTACGCCGTCATGAACCTCGGCGCGTTCACCGTCGTCATCGGCTTCGCGCGGCGCGGCCTCCGCGGCGCCCGCCCCTACCGCGACACCCTGGACGGCTTCCGCGGCCTCGCCCACCGCAGCCCCGCCACCGCGACCGCCCTCGCGTTCTTCCTCATCTGCCTCGCCGGCCTCCCGCCCGGCGTCATGGGGCTGTTCGCGAAGGTCGTGGTGTTCCGCTCCACCGTCGCCGGCGGCGTCACCTGGCTCGCCGTGATCATGGCGATCAACACCGTCATCGGCCTGTACTACTACCTCGCCTGGGCCGTCCGGCTGTTCACCCCGCCCGTCCGCCCCTTCACCGACCCGCTGCCCGGATGGCCCGTCCGCGCCGCCCTCGCCGCCACCGCCGCCGGCGCGGTCGTGCTCTCGATCGCCCCCCAGATCGTCCTCCAGACCGTCTCCGCCGCGACCTAGCCTGGAAGGGGACGCGCCGGCCCCGGGAACGTTGGGGCTGGTCACACCGTTGTCGTTCATGTCGGGCCTGGACGGGGAGGCGGCGAAGAGTGCGGTTCAACGGCGTCAAGACGGCGGCACTGATCGCTGCGCTGTCGGCATTGATGCTCGCGATCGGCTGGGCGTTCGGCGGCACCGCCGGCCTCACCATCGCGCTGGTCATCGCCCTCGGCACCAACGGCGTCGCCTACGTCTTCTCCGACCGGATCGCGCTGCGCTCCATGCGCGCCCACCCCGTCGGCGAGGTCGAGGCGCCCGTGCTCTACCGGCTCGTCCGCGAGCTGTCCACCACCGCCCGCCAGCCCATGCCCCGGCTGTACGTCTCCGAGACCCGCCAGCCGAACGCGTTCGCCACCGGCCGCAACCCGCGCAACGCCGCCGTCTGCTGCACCCGCGGCATCCTCCGCATGCTGGACGAGCGCGAACTACGCGCCGTCCTCGGCCACGAGCTCTCGCACGTCTACAACCGCGACATCCTGATCTCCTCCGTCGCCGCCGCCATCGCCACCGTGATCACCTACCTGTCGCACCTGGCGATCTTCCTGCCGATCGGCCGGGCGGACGACGACGACGGGCCCGGCGTCCTCGGCGCCCTGCTCATGCTGGTGCTCGGCCCCGTCGCCGCCGCCGTCGTGCAGATGGCGATCAGCCGCACCCGCGAGTTCGCCGCCGACTCCGCCGGCGCCCGCCTCACCGGCGACCCGCTCGCCCTCGCCGCCGCCCTCCGCAAGATCGAGGCGGGCACCCAGGCGATGCCGCTGCCGCAGGACCCCGAGCTCGCCACCACCAGCGCCCTGATGATCGCCAACCCGTTCCGCGGCGCCGGCATCGGCAAGCTGTTCTCCACCCACCCGCCGACCGCCGAGCGCATCGCCCGCCTCGAACGGATGGCGGACCGCCCCTAGAGTGCCGTCAGGATCACCGGGCCGTCCCCGGTGATCGCGATCGTGTGCTCGAAGTGCGCGGCCCGGCTGCCGTCCGCCGTCGCGATCGACCAGCCGTCCGCCAGCGTCCGCGCCTCGTCCGACCCGCCCTCGTGGAGCATCGGCTCGATCGCGATCGTCAGGCCCTCGCGCAGCGGCATCCCCTTGCCCGCCCGGCCCACGTTCGGCACCGGCGGGTCCTCGTGCATCTCCGTGCCGATCCCGTGCCCGCCGCAGCCCTGCATGATCCCGTAACCGGCCTCGCGCGCCGTCCGCTCGACCGCGTTCGCGATGTCGCCCATCCGGTTCCCCGGCACGGCCGCCGCGATCGCCCGCTCCAGCGCCGTCCGCGTCACGTCCAGGAGCCGCTGCCCGGACTCGTCCCCGGACCCCACGAAGAACGACACGGCCGCGTCCCCGCAGTACCCGCCGAGCGTCGCCCCGCAGTCCACCGAGACCAGGTCCCCGTCCTTCAGCACCCGCCCGCCCGGAATGCCGTGCACGACCACGTCATTGACCGACACGCAGATGTTCGCCGGATACGGCACGGGCGCCCAGCTCGGCTTGTAGTGCAGGAACGGCGACGTCGCGCCGTTCTCCTTCAAGATCCGCCCGGCCACCGCGTCCAGCTCCGCCACCGGCAGGCCGGGCTCCGCCGCCTCCCGCGTCCCCGCCAGGATCCGGGCCACGACCTGTCCGGCCTCGCGCATGCGCTCCCACTCCCGTGGGCTTCGGTACGTCACCATGGCGAAGATAGTAATACCAGTATTAGAATGCTTCCATGGTCCGCACGCCACTCACCGACGAGCAGCGCGACCGGGGCCGCGCCCTCGGCCAGGTCCTCCGCGCCGCCCGCGGCCCCCGCAGCGCCGCCGCCGTCGCCCACGACGCCGGCATCTCCCTCGACACCCTCCGCAAGATCGAGCGCGGCGCCATCGCCGCCCCCGCCTTCTTCACCGTCGCGTCCCTGGCCCGCGTCCTGGACCTCGACCTGACCGCCCTCGCCGCCCGCCTCGAACCGTTCTGCGAATCGGAGCGAACCGACGAGCCCGCCGCCGCGTCATAAACCACGAGAGCGCGCCGGCCGCCTCTGCGGGGGAGGCGGCCGGCGCGCTCTCGCCGCGTCTACCGGTAGTTGACGAACTGGAGGGCGACGTCCAGGTCCTTGCCCTTCAGCAACGCGATGACCTGCTGCAGATCGTCCTTCTTCTTCGAGCTCACCCGCAGCTCGTCCCCCTGGACCTGGGCCTTGATCCCCTTCGGCCCCTCGTCCCGGACGATCTTGCCGATCTTCTTCGCGTCCTCCTGGGAGATGCCCTCCTTCAGCCCGACGCCCAGCTTGTAGAGCTTCCCCGACAGCCTGGGCTCGCCCGGGTCGATCGCCTTCAGCGAGATGCCCCGCTTGACCAGCTTGTCCTTCAGCACGTCGAGCACGGCGTTCGCCCGCTCCTCGGTGTTCGCCTGGATCTCGATGCTCTCCCCGGACCACTTGATCCCCGCGTCCACGTTCCGGAAGTCGAACCGGTTGGCCACCTCCTTGGCGGCCTGGTTCAGAGCGTTGTCGACCTCCTGCCGGTCGAGCTTCGAGACGATGTCAAACGAGCTGTCGGCCATCGCGCACACTTCCCCTCAGCAGCACCTTCGCGGTCCTGAGAGCGTATCGACTCCCGCCCCGCCCCCGCCGCTCCGCACCGCCCGCCTCCGATGTCACGACCACTCGCCGCGTCCGCTATTCTTTCCAGTGCCGTCGCGAGAGCGACGCCACGGCGGGTTGCCCGAGTGGCCAATGGGAGCGGACTGTAAATCCGTCGGCTTAGCCTACGCAGGTTCGAACCCTGCACCCGCCACACCACGCGAAACGGCCTCTGACCAGCCCCAACGGTCAGAGGCCGTTCGCACATCCAAGCTCCAGCGCGCGCCAGAGCCCCACGGCGTAGGCGTGATCAGCCGTCACGAGGCAGCTGCGCTCGGGCTGCTGCGCGGCTCCACGCCTGGCCGCCTGGAGCGTGTGGCGTGGGCGTCGGCTCACCGGGTGGCCGCGCCGGGGCGTACATCGCGAGGCCTTGCGATCATGTCACGTTGCGTCGGCTGGACTGGCAGGGCGCGGGCTCCATCGACGCCGAGCCGTCGAGGATGGCGGGGGAGGAACAGCGGCTGCGCCGTGTGGACTGGGCGCTACGCGGCACCGGGGCAGCACCTTCCGGACGTTGGTCTTCGCGGCGGACGAGCTGTGGCTTGGTGGTCTGAGGAACCCCATCGTTCGGGGGATGGGTGCCCGCTTACACTCGGTTTGTGGATCAGCATGCCGCTGATGGAAGCGGAATCCGGACTACACGCACCATGTCAAGCGCTACGAAGTCCAGGCGCCCCTCGATCGGCGAGCGTATCGGCTCGGTGGTCAAAGCATCGTTGTCCCTTCTCATCATCGGTTGTTTCCTGACCTTCTCGCTTCTCGACATCGGTTCGGCCTGGTCGGCGAAGCTCAATCGCGGAACCCGCGGAATCTTCGTCGCCGAAGAATGCTGGCGCACGAATTCGGGATGTCACTGGATAGGAAACTTTGTTTCCTACGACGGGAAGGTTCAACGCGCCGACGTCGAGTTCGAGGGCAAGGTCGCCCACGCCGGTCAGCAGGTGCCGGCGAGGGACACCGGTGACCGCGTCGACGTTTACCCGATGGGCGGTGGTTGGGATTGGCTCTGGACGACGATCATCCTTGTGCTGTCACTCGCCGCACTCGCCCTCTGGACGCTGGTATGGCTGGTATGGCCGAGAAGAGAGTCGCATGCCTCTCGCTCGTGAGGGCGATCTCTACATGGCAGCTGGTATTGCGTGCGGACGGGCTCGCAAGCGAGCTGATCAGGATTTCAGCCCGGCGTTCTTTGGAGGACGGTCCGCAGGGTCACGGATACGCGTCGGCCGCGGGGAATGCGGCCGTTGGGGCCAGGGTCGGTCTTGCGTGCGGGGATGGCGTGTCGCCAGGTGAATCGTGCTGGGCCGGTCATCACGCACAGGCTGCCGGGTTCGAGGCGTACCGGCACGCGCGTCTTGACCTCGGAGTTGGTGAACTCCATGACGCACGCGGACAGCAGGCTGACCGAGGCGACGACCGGTCCGAAGCTGGGGACGTGGTCGACGTGGGCGCTGATGCCCTGACCGGGAAGGTATTCGTTCACGATCACCTGGTCGGGTCGTCGGTCGAAGTGGCCGTCGTCGTGCAGGCGCCGGGCCAGTGCCACCGCCCAGCCGGGTAGTGGTGGGGCCGGTGCGTCGTCCACGCCGCGACTGCCATAGTCGTAGCGGTGCCCGTAGTGCTGGACACGGCGCCGCAGCTGCGACGACCAAGGTGCACCGTCAATGTTCGCAGCTAGTTGCCGCTGGCTGTCGTCGTCCAGCCAGCGGTGGACCCACAGAAGGCCTGGAACCATGATCGAAAACCTATCGATCGGTCTCTGTCCGGTCCACGGTTCGCTTGGGCTTGCAAGTTCAGGCCCACAGCGCCTGACCTCGGTCGATGGGGAAGCCGATGGTGCCGGGCCGTCACGGACGCCTTCACGCGGTGGCCTTGTGCTCCCCGCTGCCTGCTGAGAGTGTTTGTAAGGTGGCGCGTGAAGATCGCCGAAGCCGAGTGCAGAAGCAGCGCGAGGCCGGGGGAGAGACGTTCACCGACGTTCTCCGGCGCGTGGTCCGGCACATGCCTGTGGCGATCCCGGTCCTTCGTATACAGCGATCATCGCTGTTCCTCTGATCGCGCTTGGGTGATCCGCCGAGGGAAGACGCCCAGGTGAATGTGTGAGCCAAGGGGTGCGCACCTCCCCCGCCCGTTGTCGGTGGTCGGCTGGAGCCTGTGAAGGGTGCCCTTCGGGCGTCACTGTGTGATGGCTCCGCTAGTGAACGTCGCGACGTTCCTCGTTTATCGGGTCGGGGTTTTTGGCAAGCGGTGGTGAGGCGGTGTATCGCGGGCGTATGGAAAAGCGGATACGCCGTGGCAACGGGCGTCCGTCTTCAGTGGGGGCATGGACCACAGGCCATCACTGTCAGCACGCAGGCGCGGGATCGCGCTCGTCGGGCGGTTTCTCGCTGAGTCAGGCCCTCGTCATGGGCTGTCTCTTCGGTGGTAGTCGTGGCGGTCAAGGTGCGCGTTCTTGCGTTCGTCACCCGGGTCGTCGCGGTGATGCTGGTGCCGGTCGCGTTCTGTCGCGGGCCGGGGCGTGCTCGCTTTCTCGCGTGCCAATGGGCGTTGAGCCTGCGCTTTCCCGCTGAGGATCTTCGGGGGCTGGCGCCGGAGACGCTGGCGGCGTTCACGCAGGCGCGGGCCGAGGCGTTCTGGCGGGACGGGCAGCTGATCGGCCTCACCTCGGGATACCGCGACGCGAGGGAGCAGTACCGGATCTTCGCCGAGGAGGTGTGGCGGACCGGGTCGGTGCGGGCGGCGCGGCGCCGGGTGCTGCCGCCGGAGGAGTCCAGTCACGTGCGGGGGTTCGGGCTCGACGTCCGGCCGACCGAGGGCGCGCGGTGGCTCGAACGCCATGGTTGGCGGTACGGGCTCTACCGCGTCTACGACAACGAGTGGTGGCACTTCGAGTACCGGACGGCGGCGCCGATCCGGCTGCCGCACCCGGACGCCGCGCCGCGGAGGCGGCCGTGAACGGGCCGACCTTGCGGACCCTGCCCGAGGCGGTGGCCGCGAACGTGGCGGAGGTCCGGGCGCGGACGCGGAGCAGGATCATGGCCGTGGTCAAGGCCGACGGCTACGGCCATGGCGCGGTCACGGTCGCCGAGGCCGCCGTCGCCGCGGGTGCCGGGTGGCTCGGGACGACGAGCGTCGCGGAGGCGTGTGCGCTGCGCGCGGCAGGGCTGGCGGTGCCGATCCTCACCTGGCTGCATCCGTCCGGGATCGACGCGGAAGCGGCGGCGACGGCCGGGGTCGATGTCGCGGTCGGGTCCGTGGACGAGCTCGCCGCGCTCATCGTGCAGGCCGCGTCCCCGGTGCGGGTCCACCTCCATGTGGACACCGGGATGTCCCGTGGCGGCTGCCCGCGCGGGCGGTGGGACGAGCTGATCGGTCTCGCTCAGCGCGGCCAGAAGGCCCGGAGGGTCCGCGTCGTGGGCGTCATGGGGCATCTTCCCCGCGCTGACCTGGCTGAGCCGGCGGCGAACGCGCCGGCGGTCGCCGGCATGTACGAGGCGGTGAAGGCGGTTCGGACGGCGGGGCTGGGTTCGCCGCTCGCCCACCTGGCGGCCACGTCGGGGACGTTGACCGATCCGGCGACGCATTTCGGCATGGTCCGGGTCGGGGCGGGGCTGGTCGGTATCGATCCGTCCGGGACGGTGGAGCTGCACGGCGCGTCCCGTCTCACGGCGCCGATCGTCCACACGACGGCGGCTCGGGCCGGTACGCCGGTCGGTTACGGCGGTGCGTACGTCACCTATCGCGACACCCACCTGAGCGTCCTGCCCGTCGGGTACGCCGACGGGATCCCGCGCGAGCTGTCGCCCGGGGCCGGCGTCGAGATCCGCGGGCGCCGTTTCCCGGTCGCCGGACGGGTCTCGATGGACCAGATCGTGATCGACACCGGCGACCGGTGCTTCCCGGCCGGCACGTCCGCCACCGTGTTCGGCCCGGACGGGGGAGCGACCCCGAGCGTCCACGACTGGGCCCGCTGGGCCGGGACCATCCCGCACACCATCGTCACCGGCATTGGGCCGCGTGTGAGAAGGAGCATCGCATGACACGGAGCATCGTGGTGATCGGCGGCGGAGAGAGCGCCGAGCACGACGTCTCCCTGGCCACGGCCGCGGCGGTCGCGAAGGCGCTGCGGTCCGGCGGGTTCGGCGTCGAGGAGCTGACCATCGACCGCGACGGGACGTGGCGGCGGGGCGCGGATGCGCTCGGGAAGCGGGCGATCGGTTCGCTGGCGGAGGCGCTGGGCGTCATCGAACGGGCCGACGTCGTGTTCCCCGCGGTCCACGGCCCGACCGGCGAGGACGGGACGCTCGCGGCGCTGTGCGCCCTCACGCACACGCCGATGGTCGGCTCGGGCCTGCGCGCCGGGGCGCTCGGCATGGACAAGTGGGCGACCAAGCTCGTGGCGGAGGCCGTCGGGATCCGCACCGCGCCCGGACGGCTGGTCACGGCCGCGGAGATCGCCGGTGTGGGGTTCGAGACGGACGTGGTCGTGAAGCCCGCGTCGGCCGGGTCGAGCTTCGGTGTCGCCCTGGCGCGCGACGCGTCCGAGCTGCGCGAGGCGCTGCGGTGCGCCGCGCGGTTCGACGACCGGATCCTGATCGAGGAGGTGGTCGAGGGCCGGGAGATCGATGTGGCGGTCCTGCGCGAGGCGGACGGCCGCCGATGGGCGTCGCCGCCGCTGGAGATCCACACCGACGGCCTGTTCGACACCCGGTCCAAGTACGACGGGTCGGCGCGGTTCACCGTGCCCGCCCGCATCGACGGCGCGGACCGGGCGGCCCTGACCGGGGCGGCGCTGCGGATGTTCGACGCGCTCGGCTGCGCGGGCGTCGCCCGCGTCGACTTCTTCCTGACCGGCGACGGACCCGTCCTGAACGAGGTCAACACCATGCCGGGGATGACCGAAGAGTCCCAAGTGCCGAGGATGTTCGCCGCGACCGGGCTGCCTTACGAGCAGTTGGTCGCGCGCCTGGTCGACGCCGCCACCGTCCCCGGCCCCGAGTGATTCGCGTCACCCCGGTTCGGGCCGTGCGGCGTGTCGGTTTGCATACGTCGGCGATATGCGAGGCCGCATAGCCTTGAGGCGTGCGTGTGCTGATCGTGGAAGACGAGCCCTACCTGGCCGAGGCCGTCCGGGACGGCCTCCGGCTGGAGGCGATCGCCGCCGACATCGCCGGCGACGGCGACTCCGCGCTGGAGATGCTCGCCGTGAACTCCTACGACCTGGCGGTCCTGGACCGCGACATCCCCGGCCCGTCCGGCGACGAGATCGCCCGGCGGATCGTCGCGTCCGGCAGCGGCCTGCCGATCCTCATGCTCACCGCGGCCGACCGGATCGACGACAAGGCCTCGGGGTTCGAGCTCGGCGCCGACGACTACCTCACCAAGCCGTTCGAGCTGAGGGAGCTGGTCATGCGGCTGCGGGCGCTGGACCGCAGGCGCGGGCGCGCACGGCCCCCGGTCAGCGAGATCGCGGGCCTGCGGGTGGACCCGTTCCGCCGGGAGGTCTTCCGCGACGGGCGCTACGTCGCGCTCACCCGCAAGCAGTTCGCCGTGCTCGACGTCCTCGTCGCCGCCGAAGGCGGGGTGGTCAGCGCCGAAGAGCTGCTGGAACGGGCCTGGGACGCCAACGCCGACCCGTTCACCAACGCCGTCCGCATCACCGTCTCCGCGCTGCGCAAACGGCTCGGCGAGCCATGGCTGATCGCCACGGTGCCCGGCGTCGGCTACCGGATCGACACGACGCGGCCCGGCGACGCACATGCGTAGGCGTCCGGGGCTGAGCGCGCGGCTGAAGCTCACCATCAGCTACGCCGGGGTGATCGTCCTCTCCGGCGCCCTCCTGCTCGCCGTGGTCTGGGTGTTCCTGCTGCGCTACGTCCCCGACGGGGTGATCACGACCGGGCCGCAGTTCTTCCGGCACACGGGGCCGGCGCCGCGCTTCGTCCCCAACCGCACCGACCTCTGGCGGGCCTTCGCCCCCCGCGCCGCCCAGGCACTGGGCTTCCTCCTGCTGTTCGGGCTCGTCGGCGGATGGCTCCTCGCCGGCCGGATGCTCGCGCCGCTCACCCGGATCGCGGACGCGGCGCGGCTGGCCGCGGACGGGTCGCTGTCCCACCGGATCCGCCTGGAAGGCCCGCGCGACGAGTTCCGCGAGCTCGCCGACGTGTTCGACACCATGCTCGAACGGCTCGAATCGCACATCACCGAGCAGCAGCGGTTCGCCGCGAACGCCTCCCACGAGCTGCGCACCCCGCTGGCGATCTCGCAGACGCTCCTCGACGTCGCCCGCAACGACCCCGCGTGGGACCGGGGCGAACTCCTCGAACGCCTGCAGACCGTCAACACGCGCGCGATCAACCTCACCGAGGCCCTCCTGCTGCTCAGCCGCAGCGACCGCAGGAGCTTCACGCGCGAGCCCGTCGACCTGTCCCTCATCGCGGAGGAGGCCGCCGAGACGCTGCTTCCCCTCGCCGAGAAGCGGCAGATCACGCTGGAGGTCACCGGCGAGAGGGCCCAGACGGTCGGCTCCGCGGAGCTGATCCTGCGGATGGTGACGAACCTCGTCCAGAACGCCATCGTCCACAACCTCCCCGCAGGCGGGACCGTGACCGTCCACACGGCGTCTCACGACGACGCGAGCGTCGTGCGGGTCGAGAACACGGGCCATCCGCTCCCCTGGGACCTGGTGCCGACGCTCACCGAACCCTTCCAGCGCGGGACGCGCCGCATCCGCACCGACGAGCACGCCGGCGTCGGCCTCGGGCTGGCGATCGTGCACAGCATCGTCCGAGCTCACGACGGCACCCTGGACCTCACGCCCCGTCCCGCCGGCGGCCTCGTCGTCACGATCCGGCTGCCCAGGACGCGCCAGGAGCCGTCCCCGGCCGGACCCCACCAGACGGCGGACGAGCCGTCACCGGCGGCGGTCGCGGAAAGCGCGCATGAACCGCTGCGGTTCACCGGTGGCGAACGCTTCACCGAAGGCGGTGACGCTCTCGTCCATGGCCTGGGGCAGAGGGACGTCCTCCCATGAGCGCAAGAGTCTCTTCTGCTGCCGCACGGCCAGCGGGCCGAGCGCGGCCAACCCACGAGCGGTACCGTCCACAGCCGCGTCCAGTTCCCCTGGCCCGGCCAGTTTCTGGATGAGCCCCCAGTCCAGCGCGGTGGCGGCGTCGACGTCCTCGCCGGTCAGCAGCAGCCAGGTGGCGCGCGAGGCGCCGATGAGCCGGGGGAGCAGCGCCGCGTGGATCACCGAGGGGATGCCGAGCCTCACCTCCGGCATCCCGTAGCGGGAGCCCGCACCGCCGATGCGCAGGTCGCAGGACAGCGCGACCTCCAGGCCACCGCCGAGGCACCAGCCCGCGAGCCTGGCGATGACCGGGGCGGGGAAGTCCCTGAGGTCGTCGCACAGCGCGCGCAGCCGGCTGATGAACGCGCGGCCGGACGCGCCGTCGAGGCCGGCCATCTCGTCGATGTCGGCGCCCGCGATGAACGCCTTCTCCCCGCTGCCGCGCATGATCAGCACCCTGACGTCGTCGCGGGCGCGCAGGCCGGCGAGGGCCCGGCGGAGGTCCTCGATCACGGGCGTGGAGAGGACGTTCAGAGATCGGGCGTTCGTGATGGTGAGGGTGGCGATGCCCTGATCGTCCACCCGCACGCGGGCGTGGCCGGGCTCTCGGGCGTGGCCGGGATCTGCGGGACGGGTCATGTTCTCAGGAGCCGCGGACGCGGGTGAGGCGGATGCGGACCGGGACCGAGAACCTCTCCGCGAACGCCGCGGCGCTCCCGAACCGGGCGTCGATGGCCTCGCCGTACTTCTCCAGCCAGGCCAGGTTGCCGGTGACGGGCGGGCCGCCGTCGAGGATCTCGGCGGTGCCGGTGAGGACGACGATGTCGGTGCCGCCGCCGCTGTCGAGGTTCAGCGAGACCAGCGGCCGCCGCCGGATGTTCGCGAGGCGTCGCGCGCCCGCCTGGCTGTAGACCAGCACGCTGTCGGCGCCGTCCCACAGGAACCCGACCGGGTTCGGCTGCGGGGTGCCGTCGCGCCCGACGGTCGTCAGCCAGATCGTCGTCTCGCGGGTGAGCCGCCGGCGGACGCGCTCGCCGAAGGCGGTGGCCGGGTCAGGGATCACTTCGCTCGCCACGCCGGCCGATGCTACGCCCCGGCCGGGGCATGACGGTATCGGTGACGGGACGAGGCGATGAGTTTTGCGGGGGTGGCTGGTCTCTTCTGGGAGTCGTCGAGAGGAGAGTGTCATGAGCGGGGTCCGGGTACTGGTCGGGACGCGCAAGGGCGCGTTCGTGCTGACCGCGGACGGGAAGCGGGAGACGTGGGACGTCAGCGGGCCGCACTTCGGCGGGTGGGAGATGTACCACGTCGCCGGATCGCCCGCAGATCCGCAGCGGCTGTACGCGTCGCAGTCGACCGGCTGGTTCGGGCAGCTGATCCAGCGGTCGGACGACGGGGGCGCGACGTGGCGTCCGATGGGCAACGAGTTCCGGTACGAGGGGGAGCCCGGAACGCACCAGTGGTACGACGGGACGCCGCGTCCGTGGGAGTTCAACCGGGTGTGGCATCTGGAGCCGTCGCCGGTGGACCCGGACGTGGTGTACGCGGGCGTCGAGGACGCGGCGCTGTTCCGGACCGGTGACGGCGGGCGGACCTGGCAGGAGCTGCCGGGCCTGCGGGGCCACGGGTCGGGGCCGGACTGGCAGCCGGGCGCCGGCGGCATGTGCCTGCACACCGTGGTGCTCGATCCGGTGGACGCGGCGCGGATGTACGTGGCGATATCGGCGGCGGGCGTGTTCCGCACCGACGACGCCGGCAAGACGTGGCGGGCGGCGAACCGGGGGCTGCGGTCGGAAGGGATCCCCGACCCGGAGGCGGAGGTCGGGCACTGCGTGCACCGGATCGCGATGCATCCGTCGCGTCCGGAGGTCCTGTTCATGCAGAAGCACTGGGACGTCATGCGCAGCGACGACGCGGGGGAGACGTGGCGGGAGATCAGCGGCGACCTGCCGAGCGACTTCGGGTTCCCGATCGCGGTGCACGCCCACGAGCCGGACACCGTCTACGTCGTGCCGATCAAGAGCGACTCGGAGCACTACCCGCCGGAGGGGCGGCTGCGCGTCTACCGGAGCCGGGCCGGGGGGAACGAGTGGGAGCCGCTGACGGAGGGGCTGCCGCAGAGCCACTGCTACGTCAACGTGCTGCGGGACGCGATGGCGGTCGACTCGCTGGACCCGTGCGGGATCTACTTCGGGACGACCGGCGGGCAGGTGTACGGGTCCTCGGACGACGGGGACACCTGGACGCCGATCGTCCGCGACCTCCCGGCGGTGCTCTCGGTGGAAGTGCAGGCGCTGCCGTGATCCGTGTGGTGCTGCCCTCGCATCTGCGGGAGCTCGCCGGGGTGGACGGGGAGGTGGAGGTCGAGGGGGCGACCATCGCGACGGTGCTGGACGCGCTGGAGGCCCGGTTCCCGATGCTGCGGGGGACGATCCGCGATCGCGCGACGGGGCGGCGGCGGGCGTTCGTGCGCTTCTACGCGTGCGCGGAGGATCTGTCCCATGAGCCGGTGGACGCGCCGCTGCCGGGGCCCGTCGTCGCGGGCGCCGAGCCGTTCATGGTGGTGGGCGCCATGGCCGGCGGCTAGAGGGCGCGGCGGGTGGTCAGGGGCGCAGTCAGGGAGGGTGCGGCGCGCCGGTGCGTGGTTGCCGACCGTGGCTCCGGCACGCCGCTTCTACGACCAACTGTAGTACTACGGGATGTAGTACGGAAGCCCGTAGTACTACCCGCCGTGGTGACCTGGCCCTCCGTCGGATAATCTGGACGTCGTGAAGGGTCTTGGAGAGCTTGAACGCACGGTCATGGAGGTTCTGTGGGCGCGGGAGGACGCCGGCTCGGGCGCCGCCACCGCCCGCGACGTGAGCCGTGCGCTGGCCCATGACCGCGACCTCGCCCACACCACGGTGATGACCGTGCTGGACAGGCTCGCCAAGAAGGACTTCCTCGCCCGCGAGCGGGACGGCCGCGCGTGGCGGTACCGGCCGGTCGCGAGCCGGGAGAGCTACGTCACGGAGCTGATGCTGGGCGCCCTGAGCGAGACGGGCGACCGCGACGCCGCGCTGGCGCACTTCGTCCGGTCGGTCTCGAGCGACGAGGTCGACGTGATCCGCCAGGCCCTGGCCGGCCTCACGAAGGAACCACCGGCATGACCGGAACCGCCCTGCTCGCATTGATCTCCCTGGGGACCGTCGGCGGGGCGCACCTGCTGTCCCGGGCCAGGTGGACGTGGCGCACCCCGCGCCTCGGCATCGCCCTCTGGCAGTCGCTCGGCCTGTGCTGGGGCGTCGCCACGATCGGGGCGCTGCTCGGCGTCGCGCTCGCGCCGTACCGCAAGGGCGTGCTGGGCGGCGTCCCCGGCCTCTACGACGACCAGGCCGCCAGGCTCGACGCCGTGCACATGGCCGCGCTGCTGGCGGCCGTGAGCCTCGCCGCCGTGCTGCTGGTGATGCTGATGTACGCGGTGGTCCGCGTGGTCCGCGCCAGACACCGGCACCGAGTACTCCTCGCCCTCGTCTCCCGCCGCGATTCGGCCGTGCCCGGCACCCTGGTCCTCGACCATCCGGGCGCGGCCGCTTACTGTGTTCCGGGGGTCCGCTCGTCCAAGGTCGTGGTGAGCGCCGGGACCCTCGAGCTGCTGGACCGCGCCGAGCTGGCCGCGGTCCTCGCGCACGAGCGCGCGCACGCGCGCGAGCGCCACGACCTGGTGCTGCTGCCGTTCGCGTCGCTGCGCCAGGTGTTCCCGCAGTTCGGGCTGGTCGGACGGTGCCTGGACGCGGTGGAGCTGCTGATCGAGATGGCCGCGGACGACCGGGCCCGGTCGGGCCGGCCGCCGCGCGAGCTGGCGACGGCGCTGCTGCGGTTCGCCGCCGCCCGCCCGGCCGCCGCGCCGTCCGGGACGCTCGGCGTCGCGTCCGCCGACGACATCCCGGTGATGGCGCGGGTCAACCGGCTGCTGGAGCCGAAGCCGCTGTCGCGCCGGGCCCGTCTCGCCGCGACGGCGGCCGTGCCGCTGCTGGCCGGTCTCCCGCTGATCCTCATGGTGCTGCCCACCTGAGCCCACCCCTCGCCGACTGATCCGGATCAGTCGGCGAGGACGGTGCCGTAGAGCCGGTCGGCGCGCAGCCGGATCACGAGCCGCTCGTCCTTGACCATCTGCTCCAGGAAGGCCCGCTCGTCGGCGGGGTCGGGGAAGCCGGGCGTCATCGCGAGGAGCTCCAGCCCGGTGGCGTCGCCGGGCTCTTCGCTGATCGGGGACAGTTCCGCCGTCCCCTCGGCGACCACGAACGACAGGTGGTCCGGGGCGGCCGCGTGGAGCGCGGCCCGCGGGTCGTTCCGGATTTGCTTGACCTTCGCGCGCCCGGCCGTCGTCGAGATCCGGGCGATCCGTTCCGCCGCGTCCCAGCTGTAGACGACGGTGGACAGGTGCGGGTGGCCGCTCTTCTTCGTGGTGGCGAGGACGGCGAACTGCTGCTCGCCGAGGAGGCGGGCGAGGTCGTCCTCGCCGATGGGCTTGGGGCCGGGTCCCTGTCCGGGGCCGTACTCGGTCATGGCGATCTCCTTCAGGCGTTGGTGGGGACGGATTCGGCGGAGGCGGGGGCGGT
This sequence comes from Actinomadura sp. NPDC048394, assembly GCF_040651755.1. Taxonomy (NCBI): domain Bacteria; kingdom Bacillati; phylum Actinomycetota; class Actinomycetes; order Streptosporangiales; family Thermomonosporaceae; genus Actinomadura; species Actinomadura sp. NPDC048394. Next base: position 117,835 of record NZ_JBEZJL010000003.1, read on the forward strand.
GGCGTCCGCGGCGGCCTTCGGGCTGCGCAGGACGAGCACGCCGACCAGGAACGCGGCGACCAGCAGGCCCGCCGAGACGGTGAACGCCAGGTGGTAGCCGCCGGTCAGCGCGGCGGCCTCGGACCGGCCGTCCGCGCGCAGGTGCTCGGTGCGGGACGCGGCGAGCGTCGACAGCACCGCCACGCCGAGCGCCATCCCGATCTGCTGGACGGTGTTGAACAGCCCGGATACCAGGCCCGCGTCGTCGGGGCGGGCACCGGACATCCCGAGGCCGGTCAGCGCGGGCAGGACGAGCCCGCCGCCGGAGATCAGCACCATCACGGGCAGCAGGTCGGCGGCGTAGCCCGCGTCCTGCGGGATCCGGGTCAGCCATCCCATCGCGCCCATCAGCAGGACGAGCCCGGCGAGCAGCACGACGCGCTCGCCGAAGCGGCGGCTCAGCCGCGCCGAGACGAACAGCGAGATCGTGCCGATGGCGACGGCGGCGGGCAGCATCGCGAGGCCGGTCTCCAGCGCGTCGTAGCCGAGGACCTTCTGCATGTAGAGCGCGACGATGATCTGGAACGAGAACATCGCCGACAGCGCCAGCATCTGCGCGACGTAGGAGCCGGACGCGTTGCGGGAGCGCAGCAGGCGCAGCGGCATCAGCGGCGTGGCGGCCTTCGCCTGCCGGACGAAGAACCCCGCGAGCAGGGCCAGCGACACGGCGCCGAGGCCGAGCGTGCGGCCCGACAGCCAGCCGGCGTCCTCGGCCTTGACGACGGTGTAGATGCCGAGCATCAGCCCGGACGTGACGAGCAGCGCGCCTGCGACGTCGGCGCCGCCGTGCAGCCCACTGCCCGCGTCGCGGGGCAGGGCGACGGCCGCGAGCGCGATCGTGGCGAGCCCGATCGGCACGTTGATCAGGAAGATCCAGTGCCAGCTCAGCGCGTCGGTGAGCACGCCGCCGAGCACCTGGCCGATGGACGCGCCGGCGGCGCCGGTGAAGCTGAAGACGCCGATGGCCTTCGCACGCTCGCCGGGTTCGGTGAACAGCGTGACGAGGATGCCGAGGACGACGGCGGAGGCCATCGCGCTGCCGACGCCCTGCAGGAAGCGGGCGGCGATGAGCAGGCCCGGGGTGGTGGCGGCGCCGGCGAGCACGGACGCGCCGGTGAACACCGCGTTCCCGGCGAGGAACATCGTCTTGCGGCCGATCAGGTCGCCGAGCCGTCCGGCGAGGAGCAGCAGGCCGCCGAAGGCGATCAGGTAGGCGTTGACGGTCCAGCTCAACCCGGCGGCGGAGAAGCCGAGGTCGCGCTGGATGGACGGCATCGCGACGGTGACGATGCTGCCGTCCAGGATCGTCATCAGCGCGGCGGCGGACAGCACGCCGAGGGCGGTCCCGCGGGACCGTGCGGACAGGTTCATGGGGTCATCTCCCGTTCGAGGCGAACAGGAGAGACGTTAGCAGATAGTTTTGTTAGAGACGATCTATTGTCGACCTACTTGTTGCGCTCCCGCTTGCGCCGCACCGGCTGCGCCTGCTCCACGGGGGTGCTCAGATGCCCCTCGGCCAGCCGCCGCAGCGCCCGCACGAGCACGTCGCGCTCGCCGTCCGGCAGCGACCCGAGCGCCTCCGCGTGCACCCGGTCGACGATCTCCTGCCCCCGCCGGGCGGTCTCGGCGCCCTTCTCGCTGACGGCGATGATCCGCGCGCGCCGGTCCGCCGACGACGGGCGCCGCTCCGCGAGCCCCGCCTTCTCCAGCGCGTCCACCGTCACGACCATCGTCGTCTTGTCCATGTCGCCGATCTCGGCCAGCTGGATCTGCGTGCGCTCCTCCTCGAGGGCGTGCACCAGCACGCAGTGCATGCGCGGCGTCAGCCCGATCTCGCCGAGCGCCGCCGTCATCCGCGACTTCAGCACGTGCGAGGTGTGGTCGAGCAGGTAGGACAGGTCCGTCACGGTGTTGGCAGGGGCGAGCGCGGTCATGCCCCCAGCCTACCCAGGTGGTTCCGTTCCGGATTATCTACTGCCATCCGGAACCCGGATGGGATACCGTGAAGGCATGAAGCGCACCGCGTGCCTGTGCTGGCGGCCGTCCTAGGACGGCCGACACCCACGCACGCCTCGGGCCGTCCGCTGGACGGCCCGCTCTCTTCTCCGCACCCGGGTCCGTCCGGCGGGCCCCGGAACCAGGAGGAGAGCCCCATGCAGACCACCGAGAACCCGCAGCCCGCCGAGACCGCGCAGCCCGCCGAGACCGCGCAGGCCGCTGAGACCCCGCAGGCCACCGGGACTGCGCCGGTCGGCGAGACCGCGCAGGGCGCCGACCCCTACCGCGACCTCGAAGCGCGCGTCGCCGCCGACCCCGGCGCGTTCCGGATCCTCACCGGCGACCGGCCGACCGGCGCGCTGCACCTGGGCCACTACTTCGGCACCCTCGCCAACCGCGTCCGGCTCCAGCGCGCCGGCGTCGACCTGTTCGTGCTGGTCGCCGACTACCAGGTGCTCACCGACCGGGACGTCGCCGACCGGCTCGGCGAGCACGTCGAGGGCCTCGTCGCCGACTACCTCGCCGCGGGCATCGACCCGTCCACCGCGACGATCTTCCGGCACAGCGCCGTGCCCGCGCTGAACCAGCTGATGCTGCCGTTCCTGTCCCTGGTCACGGTCGGCGAGCTGAGCCGCAACCCCACCGTGAAGGACGAGATCGCCGCGTCCAAGCAGGCCTCGGTCAGCGGGCTGATGTTCACCTACCCAGTCCACCAGGCCGCCGACATCCTGTTCTGCAAGTCCAACCTCGTCCCCGTGGGCGCCGACCAGCTCCCGCACCTGGAGGTCACCCGGACGATCGCGCGCCGCTTCAACGACCGGTACGCCCCCGTCTTCCCGGTCCCGGACGCGCTGCTGTCCGCCGCGCCGACCCTGCTCGGCACCGACGGCCGCAAGATGAGCAAGAGCCGCGGCAACGCGATCGCGCTGTCCGCGACCCCCGACGAGACGGCCCGGCTGATCAAGCGGGCCGTCACCGACGCCGACCGGCACATCGAGTACGCGCCCGACACCCGTCCCGAGGTGTCCAACCTGGTGCTGCTCGCCGCGCTCTGCCAGGGCCGCGACCCGCGCGAGGTCGCCGCGGAGATCGGCGACGGCGGCGGCGCCGCGCTCAAGCGGACGGTGACGGAGTCGGTCAACGAGTTCCTGCGCCCGATCCGCGCCCGCCGCGCCGAGATCATGGCCGACCGCGGCCACCTGCGCCGCGTCCTCGCCGAAGGCAACGAGCGCGCCGCCGCGATCGCCGACCGGACCCTCGACGAGGTTCGCGAAGCGATGTCCATGACCACCTGAGGGCGCGCGCTCCCCGCGGGTTCAGCCCGGACCGGCGGCCTCGCGCGGCCCGATGCCTTCGAGGACGGCGGCGACCAGGTCGTCCACCGAGGAGCGGGGGGACGGCTCGGCGATGCCCCGGCCCTGGAACAGCGCCGACAGCACCGGCTCGTGGCAGGCGCCGACGATCATGGAGGTGGCGGCGTCGACGGGGGCGCCGGCGGCGATGCGGCCGAGGTCGCGTTCGGCCTCCAGGTAGCCGCGCAGGCGGTGCCGCCAGTCACGGTCGGGGTCGCTCAGCCCGGCGAACCGGGCGAGCACCTCCGGGGTCGCGATCAGGCCGGTCAGCGCGGGGACCAGCCGGCCGTGCAGGGCCAGCCCGTGGGCGACGTACGCGCGCAGGTTGCCCTCGACCGTGCCGGTGCCGGGCGCGGGCAGGGGATCGAGGCCGCTCTCGATCGCCGTGGCGCGGGCGCGCAGGGCGAGGGCGATCAGCTCCTCCTTGTCGGCGAAATGGTTGTAGAGCACGCCGCCCGCGACGCCCGCCTCCTGCGCGATGGCCCGGACGGTCAGCCCCGCCGTCCCGCGCTCGGCGATCATGCGCTCGGCGGTCGCGATCAGGTGCTCGCGCAGGGTCCGGTCGCCGCCGCGCAGCGCGGCCGCCTTTCGAGGTGACATCACCCCGCATCGTATAGATCCGGCCGCCGGGGTCCACGGCACCGCTCAGCGGCGGGCACGCACGAGCCAGGCGGTGCCGCGCAGCCGGACGGCGCCGTCGCGCTCGAACGGGCGCATCGCGTCGGTGATCGCGGCGCGGAGTCCGGGGCCGTCGCCGAGGTTGTGGCGGACGGGGCCCCAGCCGGCGAGGAACTCCGCGGCGTCGGCGGCGTCGCGTCCCCAGACCTGCTCGGCGTGCACGGTGCGGCAGGCGACGTCGCGGAACCCGGCGGCGCCGAGGATCTCGCGGACGCGGTCCGGGTCGGACATCGACAGCGGCCCGCCGTGCCCGGTGACGGTCTCGGCCTGTGGCGCGATCGCGGCGAACACGGTGCCGAGGTCGGTCCCGGCCGGAGACGACATGGCGAGGAAGGCGAGGCGTCCGCCGTCGCGCAGCGCGCGCCGGACGTTGCCGAACGCGGCGACCGGGTCGGCGAAGAACATGATCCCGAACCGGCTGACCGCGGCGTCGAACGCGGCGTCCGGGAACGGGTGGACCTGCGCGTCGCCCTGCTCGAACCCGGCGTTCGGGACGCCCTCCCGATCGGTGAGCGCGCGGGCGCGGGCGAGCATCGGCGCGGACAGGTCGACGCCGAGCGCCCGGCCGAGCGGGGCCCGCCGCGCGGCGAGCCGGGTGACGTAGCCGTTGCCGCAGCCGAGGTCGAGGACGTGGTCGCGGGGACCGATCGCGGCGGTCTCCAGCAGCGCGGCGTCGAAGCCGTTGTTGACGGCGTCGTACCGGTCGTGGTGGTCGGCCCAGTGCTCGCCCTCGTAGCCGTTCCATGCCTCGGCCTGGGCGGTGTTGACGACGTCCATCGGAGCCTCCTCGTTGTGAACGCATGTTCATGAACGTACGTTCATAATGAGGGCGTGCTTCGCCGCAGGTCAAGGCCGGATGCGTTTGCTCAGCTCAGCGCGGTGACGAACGCGGCGGTCGCGGGGTCGGTGGCGCGGGAATGCAGCAGCTCCGTCCGGTGGACGACCCGGGGCGCGCGCACGGGCACCTCCGCGAGCCCTTCACCGCGTACCAGCCCCGCCGGAAGGACGGCCAGGCCATGGCCTGCGGCGATGAGCGCGAGGAGGAGCTGCACGTCGCCGCCCTCGCAGGTCAGGGACGGGGCGAACCCGTCGCGCGAGCCGGTGGCCTGGCGGAGCGCGGGGAGCGGGACGGCGACGTCCGGGACGTCCAGCCAGAGCGCGTCGACCAGGTCGTTCAGGTCCGCGCCCGGACGCGCCGCCAGCGGATGCGCGGACGGCAGGACGAGCGCGAGCGGCCGCTCCGCAACGGCGACGGCCGCCAGCGGGACGGTGTCGGCCAGCCGGAGCGGGTCGTTGGGCGCGGCGATCCCGTCGACCAGCCCGATGTCGAGGTCGCCCGCCGCGACCGCCACGTCGATCTCGGCGCGGCCCATCACCCGCACCGCGGCCTCGACGCGAGGGTGAGCGGCGCGCGCGCGAGCGAGGGGCTCCGCGATGTAGGCGGAGGCCAGCGGCGACGCGCCGACACGCAGCCGGGCCCGCGCCGTCCCGGACATCCGGACGATCTCGGAGCGCGCCGCCTGGAGCCGCAGCAGGATCGGGCCGGCGTGCTCCAGCAGCCGCGCGCCGGCCTCGGTGGTGCCGACCGGCCGCCGGTGCAGCAGCGCGACCTTGAGGTCGCTCTCCAGCGACGCGATCTGCTGCGACACGGCGGCCTGCGTGTAGCCGAGCTCGGCCGCGGCGGCGGAGAACGAGCCCGTCCGCACGACGGTGACGAACGTCCGGAGCAGGTGCGGGTCCACGAGATAAGTGTCGCTTATGTTCGCATCGGAAATCATCGTTGGCGCTTAAGCGGGGGACGGGGTCAGGATCGGGGCATGACCTTCACAGCGCGCATCGCCCTGGTCGGGGACCGGTCCCCGAACGTTCGGTCGCACGTCCGGATCCCGCGCCTGCTGGACGCGGTCCGGGAGCGCGACGGCCTCCTCGCGGAGGCGTACTGGATCCCGACCGACGAGGTCGGCGCCGGCCTCGACGGCTTCGACGGCGTCTGGCTGCTGCCGGGCAGCCCGTACCGCAGCGAGGCGGGCGTCCTCACCGCGATCCGGTCGGCGCGGGAGGGCCGGATCCCGGTGCTCGGGACGTGCGGCGGCTTCCAGCACATGATCCTGGAGTACGCGCGGAACGTCTGCGGGATCGCCCGCGCCAAGCACGCGGAGAACGAGGACGCCGGCGACGACGCGGTGATCACGCCGCTGGCCTGCTCGCTCGCGGGGCACGAGGGCGAGGTGAACGTGGCGCCCGGCTCGTCCGCCGAGCGGATCATGGGGACGTCGCGCAGCATCGAGCGCTTCAACTGCACGTTCGGTCCGAACCCCGAGTACGTCGGGACGCTGGAGGCGAACGGGCTGCGCTTCACCGGCCACGACGACGAGGGCCAGGTGCGGATCGCCGAGCTGCCCGGGCACCCGTTCTACTTCGCGACGCTGTTCCAGCCGGAGCTGGCGGGGGACGGGAGCCGCCCGCATCCGGTGGTCGCCGCGTTCGTCGCCGCCGCATGCGCCGCGGTCGGCGAGCGGGCCGCCGGCCGGGCCTGACGCGGGCCCGGCCGGGCGGGGCGGGCTCGCGTCAGACCCGCTTGTCGAGGAGCGGCTCCCGCACCGGAGCGGCGGGGGCCGCCGGGGCCGGGGCAGGGCGCAGGAACAGCACGGCGAGCACGACGGTCGCGACCGTCAGGCCGAAGTCGGCCCAGATCGCGGTCTCGGCGGCGGACGCGAACGCTGCCCGGCCGGGGTGCGCGCCGAGCGCGGCGAAGAAGATCGCGCCGAGCACCGCGACGCCGGTCGCGCCGGAGAACTGCTGGGTGGTGCTCAGCACCCCGGACGCGGCGCCCGCCTGCGCGGGCCGGATCCCGGACATCACCGCGCCGATCACCGACGGCAGCGTCAGCCCGCCGCCGAGGCCGAGCAGCCCGAGCGGCGCGAGCAGCCACGGGGCGGTGACGTCGCCGCCGAGGACGTGCAGCTCGACGGCGAACGCCAGCACGCCGAGCGCGCTGACGACCGTCCCGCACACGAGCACCTTCGGCCCGAACCGGGCGACGAGCGGGCGGCCGAACAGCGACGCGACCATGGTCAGCACCGCCATCGGCCCGAACTCCAGGCCCGCTTCGAGCGGCGTCAGGTGCAGGCCGCCCTGCAGCAGCATCGTCAGCACGACGTTCATGCTGCCGAACGAGGCGAGGAACGCGACGTTCAGCGCCAGCCCGAGGTCGAACGAGCGGGCGCGGAACAGCGCGAGGTCGAGCAGCGGCTCGCCGCCGGTCCGGGCGAGCCGCCGCTCCCACCCCAGCGTCGCGGCGAGGACGGGGACGGACGCGGCGAGCGAGATCCACGTCCACGCGGGCCAGCCCTGCTCGCGGCCCATGGCGAGCGGGACGAGCGCGAGCGCGAGGGCGGCGGAGATCCCGACCGCGCCGGCCGGGTCGAGGCGGGGCCGCCGGTCCGACCGGGTCCCGGGCAGCGACCGGGCGGCGAGCGCGAGCGCGGCGGCGCCGACCGGCACGTTCACCAGGAAGATCGTCCGCCAGCCGAGGCCGAACAGGTCCGCCTGGAGGAGCAGGCCGCCGCCGATCTGCCCGGCGACGCCCCCGCCGCCGAGGACGACGCCGTACCAGGCCATCGCGCGCGGCCGGTCCGCCGCCGGGAGCGCGGCGGTGATCAGCGCGAGGACCTGCGGGACCATCGCCGCGCCGGTCAGGCCTTGGAGCAGCCGCGCCGCGACGAGCTGGACGGGCGACTGCGCGAGCCCGCACAGCAGCGACGCTGCGGTGAAGGCGGCCATGCCGAGGAGGAACAGCCGCTTGTGGCCGAACAGGTCGCCGAGGCGCCCGCCGGTCACCATGCCGCTGGCGTAGGTGAAGGCGTAGCCGGCGATGACGAGTTCGAGGGCGACCGGCCCGGCGTGCAGGTCGCGCTGGAGTGACGGCGTCGCGACGTTCACGACCATGTAGTCGAACGACACCATGAACGTCGCCGAGAGGATGACCGGCAGGATCAGCCGGCTGTGCTTTTCGGATGCCATGACCTCTACGGTCGTGACGCGCGGCCCGTGCCACATTGGGAGGAATACGTAGTCCGTCGGGCCGGGTTCTTCAGATTCCCGGACCGGGTGCTCAGGAGGTGCGGTGGCGTCCGTTCTCGTCGCCCGTACGGCCGAACTGGTCGCGCTCGCGGACGCCTACGCGCGCGCGTGCGAGGCCGGGCCGGTGACCGTGCTGGTCGGCGGCGAGGCGGGCATCGGCAAGAGCCGGCTGGTCGCGGAGTTCGCGGCCCGGCTGCCGTCCCGGACGCGGGTGGTGCGCGGCGACTGCCTGGAGGCCGGCGGCGGGTTCGCCTACGCGCCGTTCATCGCCGCGATGCGCGGGCTCGTCCGCGACCTCGGCGCCGAGCGCGCCGCCGGACTGCTGCCGGGCGGCGGGCGGCTCGGGCTGGCGCACTGGCTGCCGGTCCTGGGCGTCGCGCCGGACGAGCCGGACCCGGTGTACGGGCGGGCGCGGCTGTTCGAGGACGTCCTGACGCTGGTCGAGGGCGCGGCGCGGGAACGTCCGCTCGCCGTCGTCCTGGAGGACCTGCACTGGGCGGACCCGTCGAGCCGCGAGTTGCTGGCGTTCCTCGTCCACAACCTGTCCGGGCCGGGGGTGCTGCTGGTCGGCACGTACCGGTCCACGGACCTGGACGAGCGGCATCCGCTGCGTCCGGTGCTGGCCGGGCTGGCGCGGTCGCCGCGCGTCCGCCTGCTCGAACCCGCGCCGCTGACCTGCGACGAGGTGGGCGGGCTGGTCGCCGCCCGGCTCGGCTACCTGCCGGAGCGCGGCGTCGTCGAGGAGATCGCGCGGCGCAGCGAGGGCAACCCGCTGTTCGTGGAGGCGCTGGCGGACGCGGGCGCGCAGGGCGGGACGCCGCGCCGGCTGCGGGACCTGCTGCTCGCCGGGTTCCGTGTGCTGCCGGACGGGTCTCGTAGCGTGCTGCACGCCGCGTCGGTGGCGTCGGCATGGGGCGGTGGCCTCGCGCATCGGTTCCTGGCGTCCGTGACGGGCCTGGACGATCTGGCCCTAGAGGACGCGATACGCCCTGCGGTAGATCGCGGTCTCCTCTTGGCGGATGGCGACGGATACACGTTCCGGCATGCGCTCCTACGTCAGGCCGTGTACGAGGACGTGCTGCCGAGCGCGCGCGCCCGTCTGCACAAGCGGGCCGGTGCGGCCCTGCAAGCCGACCCTGACCTCGTCCCGGACGGGCGCGCCGCAGCGGAAGAGGCCGCGCACTGGTGCGCGGCAGGCGAGAAGGACCAGGCGTTCGACGCGCTGTGGCGTGCCGCCGCCTCCGCGCGCGCCGTCCACGCCCACCCCGAGCAGTTGCGGATCCTCGAACGCGTGCTCCGGCAGTGGGACGGCATCACCGAGCCCGAACGCGTCCTCGGCGCCGACCGGATCGACGTCCTGCACCGCGCGGCGGAGGCGTGCCTGTCGGCGGGCGAGGCGGCGCGGGGCGTCGACCTGGCCTCGGAGGCGCTCGCCGCGCTCGACCGGGAGCGCGATCCGCGGCGTGCCGCGCTGCTCCTCGAACTGCGCAGCATGCTCCGCCATCGGCTCGGCGACCCGGCGCTCGACGACCTGCGCGCGGCCGTGGCGCTGCTGCCGGACGGGGCGTCGGCGGCGGTCCGGGGACGTCCGCTGTCGACGCTGGCCAACCGGCTGTTCCTGATGTCGAGCCCGGACGAGTCGCGGGCGCTGGCGGCCGAGGCGCTCGCCGCCGGGCGCGAGTCCGGGGACGCGCGGGTGCGGGCGTGGGCGCTGCTGACGCTCGGCTCGCTCGACGGCGCCGCCGGGGACCTCGACGCCGGGCTGGCCCGGATCGCGGAGGCCGCGGAGATCGCCCGGGCCGCCGGGGAGTCGGCGGTCCCGCTGGTCATCGCGGCAATGGCGGAGGCGGACGCGCTGCACGGCATGGGCCTGGACGAGCGGGCCGCGGAGGTCGTCGCGAGCGGGATGGAGACCGCGCGCCGCGCCGGCCTGGACCGGGACCAGGGCGCGGGCCTCGCCGCGAAGGGCGCCGAGCCGCTGTGGGAGCTGGGCCGCTGGGACGAGGCGGCCGCCCTGCTGCGGGGCGTCCTCGCGCTCGACCCGCCGCCGCTGTTCCGTGCGCTCGCCCAGGTCAACCTGGGGTTCCTCCTGCTCGCGCAGGGCGATGCCGCGGCGGCCGGGGAGGCGGCGGACGCCGCGTACGCGGTCATGGGGGACCGCTACTGGGGGAAGGCGTTCCGGCTCCCGCTGCACGACCTGCGCTGCCGGGTCGCGATGGCCCGCGACGACCTCACCGCCGCCGACGGGATCCTCGCCCGCGCCCTCGACGGCCCCGGCCTGCCCGAGACGTCCCGTTTCGTGTGGCCGCTGCTGCTGACCGGCGCCCGGCTGTGCGGGGAGCGGCTCGCCCGGTCGGCCGCCGACCCCGGCGCGGCGCGCGGCGCCCGAGAACGGCTGGCCGAGCTGCGCGACCTGGCCGGACGGCTGCCGGTCATCGGTCCCGTCCAGCACGCGTACCGGGCGTCGTTCCGCGCCGAGGCCGGCGACCAGGGGTGGGACGAGGCCGTGCGAGCGTGGCGCGACCTCGGTCGTCCCTACCGGCTGGCCTGGGCGCTGTTCCGCGCGGCTGAGGAGCCCGGCGTCCCGTCCGTGGAGGCGGCCGGGCGGTGCCGGGAGGCCGCGTCGATCGCCGCGCGGCTCGGCGCGAAGCCGCTGCTCAGGGACATCGAGTTGCTCGCCGCGCGCGCCCGCCTTTCCCTGGACGAGCCGGTCCCGGAGCCTGGTCCTGAGCCGGCGGCACCGGATCCGGCGCGGCGGCTCGGCCTGACGCGCCGCGAGACCGAGGTGCTCCGGCTGGTCGCCGACGGCCGCAGCAACCGGCAGATCGCGGAGGCGCTGTTCATCTCCGCCCGGACGGCGGGCGTCCACGTGTCCAACATCCTGGCGAAGCTTCAGGTCGCGTCGCGGACGGAGGCGGCGGCGCTGGCGCACCGGCTGCGCCTGTTCGAGCCGCCCGCCGGCTGATCCGGCCCTCGCTCACATTCCAGTATTGACATGTCATGAGCGGAGGTTCTAGTTTTGACATGTCGCTACAGGAACGAAGGAGCCCCGATGATGTACCTGCTGCTCGCCGCGCTCGTCGCCTGGTCGATCCAGCGCCAGATGACCGTCCAGGCCGTCGGCCGCCTCGCGGACGACCTGCGCAAGCCGCTGATCTTCGCCGCCATCGGGATCGCCACCTTCGCCGACTGGCGGCCCGCCGACACCGCGCACTGGGAACTGCTCGCCGGGTCGCTCGCGCTCAGCGCCGCCATGGGCCTGGCGCGCGGCGCGCTCATGCCGATGTGGCGGGAGGCCGACGGCGGCGTCCGGCGCAAGGGCAACGCGGTCACGCTCGGCCTGTGGGGCGCCATGATCGCCGGCAAGATCGCCCTCGGCGTCCTCGTCGCGCAGCAGCCGCCGCACGTCGGCGAGGTGCTCTGCTTCCTCGGCGTCTCGATCGCCGTCCAGCTCGCCGTCATCGCCGTCCGGGCCGGCGCGCTCCGCGCCCCGCGCCCGGTCGCCGCCTAGTACTCCTTGAGGGCGATGGCGGTGGCGGCGGCGTGGATCGGGGCGATGACCTTGGCCATGATCCGCTCCCGGCCCGGCATCCGGCCCATCAGCCCGAGCATCGCCATCGACGTGCGGACCGCGCCCGCGGTCCGCATCACCATGCGCTTGAGGTTCGCCGGCCCGAGCTTCTGGTTCCGCTCGGCGAACGGCCGCATCTCCCGCTCGTACGCGGCGAACCCGGCCTCGTGGTCGCCGCCCGCGGCGGCCAGCTCCCCGGCCAGCACGTACGCGCCGACCAGCGCCAGGCTCGTGCCCTGGCCCGACGCCGGCGACGCGCAGTACGCGGCGTCGCCGAGCAGCGCGACCCGCCCGCTCGACCACCGGTCCATGTGGACCTGCGCGACCGCGTCGAAGTAGAAGTCCGGCGCCTCTGCCATCCCGTCCAGCAGCCGCGGGACCTCCCATCCCTCGCCCGCGTACGCGGCGGCCAGCGCCTCCTGCTGCGCGGCCCGCCCGCGCGGGACGTCCGCGTCGTCCGACCGGAACAGGAACATCGCCTTGGCGTCGGCGTCGCCGTCGACGCTGTAGGCGAGGGTCGTCCGGCCGGGGCCGATGTAGGTGACCTCCTCGCGGTCCAGGCCGAGGTGGTTCGGCACGCCGAAGATCGCGATGCGGTGGCCGAGGTCGCGGACGAACCGCTCCTCGGGCCCGAAGGCCAGCGCCCGGGTGGCCGAGTGCAGCCCGTCGGCGCCGATCACCAGGTCGAACGTCCGGACGAGGCCGCTCTCGAAGGCGACCTCGACGCCGCCGGCGGTCTGCGTGAGCCCGGCGATCGCGTCGCCGAACAGGTACTCGGCGTCGGTGCGCTCGAAGAGCAGCCGGTGCAGGTCGCCGCGCAGGACCTCCGCGTCGCCGTGGACCCGGCCGCCGAACGTGTCGCCGTCCATGCTCGCGACCCGCTTGCCCGCCGCGTTCACGACCGTCCCGCTCCGGACGCCGGTGCGCCGTTCGCGGAGCTCGTCCAGCAGGCCCATGCGCTCGGCGACGGTCAGCGCCGCGCCCCGGACGTCGACCTTGTAGCCGCCCGCGCGGATGGCCGGCGCCCGCTCCACGACGGTCGGGGCGAAGCCGTGGCGGCGCAGCCAGAAGGCGAGGGTGAGGCCCGCGATGCCGGCGCCGGAGATCAGGACGTTCGTGTTCGTGTTCGTCATGCCCTGGACGGTACATCCGTGTAAGACAATTGTGCAAGACGTTCGTGTAAGACACTTGTGCGAGACATCGGCTAGGGTCGTCCCATGGGCAACCGCGAGGACCTTCTGGACGGCGCGAGGCGCTGCCTGCTGAGCAAGGGCTACACGCGCACGACGGCGCGCGACATCGCCACCGAGTCGGGCGTCAGCCTGGCCGCCATCGGCTACCACTTCGGCTCGAAGGACGAGCTGCTGCGGGCGGCGCTGCGCCAGGCGATCGAGGAGTGGGGCGGGGAGATCGCCGCGATCCTGGCCGCCGAGACCGACCCCGGCCTGACCGGCGCGGAGCGGTTCGAGGCGACCTGGGAGCGGATCCTCGCCTCGTTCGCGCGGACGCGCCCGCTGTGGGCTATCCAGTTCGAGGTGATCGCGCAGATCGAGCGGACGCCGGAGCTACGCGCCGCGTTCCCCGACGCGAACCGGGAGGCGCGGCTCGGGCTGGCCGAGCTGTTCGGGACGGGTCCGGCGGTCCTCGGGGAGCGGCGCGCCGAGCTGGCCGGCGCCTGCTACCAGGCCCTGCTGGCGGGCCTCGCGGCGCAGGCGCTCGTCGACCCGGACGGCGTGCCGGCCGCGTCCGAGCTGGTGGACGCGGTGCGCGCGGTCGCGGCGCCGCTTCAGTAGAACGGAATCATTCGTTCCCCTAGTATGGACGGCATGGAGACCACCACGCCGGCGCCCATGAGCGGCCGCAAGGCCCAGGCGGCGCGCAACGACGAACTGATCCGGGAGGCGGCCCGGGCGGTGTTCACCGCGGACCCGGGCGCCCCCATCGCCGCCGTCGCCGAGCACGCGGGAGTGGGCATCAGCGCCCTCTACCGGCGCTACAAGAGCAAGGAGGACCTGCTCCAGAAGCTCGCCGACGACGGCATGGACCGCTACCTCGCCGAGGTCGAGGCGGCGCTCGCCGACGACGGCGACCCGTGGGAGGCCTTCGCCGCGTTCATGCGCCGCTGCCTGGACATCGGCGCCGGCTCCCTGACGATGCGGCTCGCGGGCAGCTTCCCCGTCACCGACGCGATGAGCGCCAAGGGCCGCGAGATCCACCTCGCCACCACGCGGCTGCTGGAGCGGGTGAAGGAGGCCGGCGCGCTCCGCCGCGACATCGAGGTCGGCGACGTCTCGGTGATGCTGGAGTACCTGCACGGCATCCGGATCGGCGACGACGAGCGGATGAACCGGCTCCAGCACCGCTACCTGGCGCTCATGCTCGACTCGCTGCACCTCGCGGACGCCGCCGACCTGCCCGGCCCGCCCCCCGCCTGGCAGGAGCTGCGTGGCCGGTATGACGACTAGCGTGGACCGGCGGGCCCTCAACCGGGCGCTGCTGGCACGGCAGATGCTGCTGCGGCGGCACGCCATGACCGCCGTCGAGGCGATCGAGCACCTCGTCGGGATGCAGTCGCAGGCGCCCAACCCGCCGCACATCGGGCTCTGGAGCAGGCTCGACGGGTTCGGCTTCGACGACCTCACCGCACCCATGACCGACCGCCGCGTCCTGCGGATCGTGCTGATGCGCGGCACGCTGCACCTGGTCAGCGCGCGCGACGCGCTGATGCTGCGGCCCCTGACGCAGCCGATCCTCGACAACCACCTCAGGAGCCCGCGCGGCGCGGGCCTCACCGGCGTCCCCGGCGCCGCCGCCCACGCGAGGAAGATCCTGGAGGACGCGCCGCGCTCCGACAAGGAGCTGCGCGCGCTCCTCGCCGAGCACCGGCCGGACGCGGACGCCACCGACCTCGTCTGGGCCGTCCGCCTCTCGCTGCCGCTGGTGCAGGTCCCGCCGCGCGGGATCTGGGGCGCGTCCGGCGTCGCCAAGCACACGACCCTGGAGGCCTGGTTGGACGGCCACCCCGTCCCGGAGCCGTCCGTCGACGAGATGGTGCTGCGCTACCTCGGCGCGTTCGGGCCGGCGACCGTCCAGGACGTCCAGCAGTGGTCGGGCCTGACGCGGCTGGGCGAGGTCGTCGAACGGCACCGGTCCGGCCTGCGGGCGTTCCGGGACGAGGAGGGCCGCACGCTCTACGACCTGCCGGACGCGCCGCGCCCCGACCCGGACACGCCGGCGCCCGTCCGGTTCGTCCCGGACTTCGACAACCTGCTGCTCTCGCACGCCGACCGGGCGCGGATCATCAGCGAGGAGCACCGCCGGCGGGTCTTCACCGTCAACGGCATCATCCGGGCGACGTACCTGGTGGACGGGTTCGTCCACGGCATGTGGAAGATCGGGAAGGTGCGCGGCGGCGTGGAGTTGCGGATCTTCCCGTTCGCGCCGGTCCCGGCGCGCGAGCGGGAGGCGCTCGCCGAGGAGGGCGCGCGCCTGCTGGCCGCCGCCCACCCGGCCGCGAAGACCCGGACCGTCGAGTTCGAGCCGCCCGACCCCGGTTGAGCGGCGGCGCCGTCAGGGGCGCCTGCTCGCGCAGGGCGCCTCGCCGTGCGGGTCCAGCGAGGTCAGCAGGGTGTGCAGGGTCTTGCGGAACTCCAGCATCTGCTCGCGGGTCAGCGGGTCGAACAGGGTCCGGCGGACCTCGGCGACGTGGCCGGGGGCGGCCTTCTCCAGCGCCGCGAACCCCTCGTCGGTCAGCTCGGCGATGGTCGTCCGGCGGTCCTCGGCGTCCTTGGACCGGCGCACCCAGCCGGCCGCCTCCAGCCGGTTGACCGCGTGCGACAGCCGGCTCGGCGACGAGTGGACGATCGCGGCGAGCTCGGTCATGGTCAGCGCGCGGCCGGGCGACTCCGACAGCATCGCCAGGATCATGTAGTAGGCGTGCGGCATCCCGGAGTCGCGCTGGAGCTGGCGGTCGAGGGCCTCGGTCAGCAGCCGGGAGGTCCACAGGAACGCGCGCCAGGTCTCCTGCTCGTCGGCGTCGAGCCACCGGGTGTCGGTCATGTCCGTATTTTACGCAAGTATTTGAACCCTCAAGACTTGAACGTTCAACCAACTCGGAGATATGGTTCAGATCTGAACTTTTTTCTCATGGGGGACGTCATGAACCGGATGCCGGTGCTCTAGCTCAGCCACGGCGCGCCGCCGCTGGCCGACGACGCCGTCTGGACCGCCGAGCTCGCCCGCTGGTCGGCCGGGCTGCCGAAGCCGGAGGCGATCCTGATGGTGTCCGCGCACTGGGAGGAGGCGCCGCTGTCGATCGGCGCGACCCGCCCCGTGCCGCTCGTGTACGACTTCTGGGGCTTCCCGGAGCACTACTACACCGTCCGCTATGACGCGCCCGGCGCCCCGGAACTGGCCGGCGACGTGCGCAAACTCGTCCCCGGCGTGCACCAGGACGAGGAACGCGGCCTCGACCACGGCGCCTACGTCCCGCTCGTGGAGATGTACCCGGACGCGGACGTCCCGGTGCTCCAGATGTCCATGCCGACCCTCGACCCGGCGCGGCTCTTCGAGGTCGGCCGGACCCTCGCGCCGCTCCGCGACCAGGGCGTCCTGATCGTCGGCAGCGGGTTCACCACCCACAACCTGCGCGCCATGAGCCCCGTCCCGGACGCCCCGCCGCCCGCCTGGTCCGCCGAGTTCGACGAGTGGACGGACCGCGCCGTCGAGGGCGGCGACGTCGACGCGCTCCTCGACTTCCGCGCCAAGGCGCCCGCCGCGCGCATCGCCCACCCGCGCACCGAGCACTTCGCGCCGCTGTTCGTCGCGCTCGGCGCCGACGCCGACGCGCCGTCCGGGCGGCGGTCCGTCATCGACGGCTACTGGTTCGGGATGGCGAAGCGCTCGTTCCAGTTCGGCTGAGCGAAGGCCTGGTAGAAGGCACGGCGACGGCCCGGCGGCGTTCACGCTCCGCCGGGGCCGTCGCCGTCAGGTCACTTCATGTCGGCGAAACCGGTGCGCCACGACGGCGTCTGCGGCTTCCAGCCCAGGCCGAGCGCCTTGGCGTTCGACACCGGACGGCCCGTCGTGGCCGCGTGCTTGCCGGCGCTGCCCGGCGTCGGCGCGCCGAGCGCCGCGCTGTACACCGGCAGCCACTCCGCCGTCGTCGCCGGCTCGTCGTCGACGATGTTGACCGGACCGGCCGGCCAGTCCAGCGCCGCCAGCGCGGCCGCGGCCGCGTCGTCGGCGTGCACGAACGACGTCCACGCCGGCGCCAGCCGCAGGCTGCCCGCCTTCACCCGCTGCGCGATCGCGCCGTCAGGCGCGTACCAGGTGCCGGGCCCGTACAGCGCCCCGTACCGCAGCACGACGCCGCGCTCCAGCTCGGCGACCGCGTTCTCCAGCGCCGCGATGCCCGCGTAGGGCGGCAGCGAGGCGTCCAGCGCGTCGGTCTCGGTCGCGGGTGTCTCGCCCGGCACGTACAGCCAGGCGATGCTCTGCGCGATCATCGTCTCGACGCCCGCCGCCTTCGCCGCGTCGACCAGGTTGCGGGTGCCCTGGATGCGCAGCTGCGAGTTCGCCTCGAAGTCCTCACCGCTGAGATCGGTGAGCTGGTGCACGATCGCGTCCGGCCGCGCGTCCGCGACGGCCGCGCGGATCGCGGCGGCGTCCAGGACGTCCACGACGACCGGCGTGGCGCCGAGCTCGGTGACGGAGCCGGTGCGCTCCTCGCGGCGTGTCGTCCCTGCGACCTCGTGGCCCGCCTGGACGAGCAGCGGGATCAGCCGGCGGCCGATGACTCCGGTCGCTCCGGCGAGGAAGATCTTCAAGGGGGTAACCTCCACGACTGTCACGCCTTTGTGGTCGTCTGACGGCAGGATAGGCAGAGTCCTGATCCAGGTCACGCGCGGCCCCGGCGCGGGCCGCCCCCCGTGGCCGCCGGACGACGGGCGGACGAGCCGCACCGCCCCGTGGAAGCTCGTCCGACATGAGGGTACCGCCGGAGACCGTCCGTGTGCGTTTCGTGCCCGCCGCGGGGGACAATTCTGTGCATGAACATCACTCTCGTCCGCGGTGACATCACCGAACAGGACGTCGACGCCGTGGTGAACGCGGCGAACTCGTCCCTGCTCGGCGGCGGCGGGGTCGACGGGGCGATCCACCGCAAGGGCGGCCCGGAGATCCTGGACGAGTGCCGCAAGCTGCGCGCCGCGCAGTACGGCGGCGGACTGCCGACCGGGCAGGCGGTCGCGACGACGGCGGGGCGCCTGCCCGCCCGCTGGGTGATCCACACCGTGGGGCCGGTCTACGCGAAGTCCGAGGACCGCTCCGGCCTGCTGGCCTCCTGCTACCGCGAGTCCCTGCGGGTCGCCGACGAGCTGGGCGTCGCGTCGATCGCGTTCCCGGCCGTGTCGGCGGGCATCTACGGCTGGCCGATGGACGACGCCGCCCGGATCGCGGTCGGTACGGTGCGGGCGGCGCAGACCAAGGTGTCGGACGTGCGGTTCGTGCTGTTCACCGAGGACGCGTACGCGGCGTTCGAGCGCGCCGTCGGCGAACCCTAGCCCGGCGCGTCCCGGCCGCGGTCAGTCGTCCTTCTTCGGCGGCGGCACGACCAGGACGGGGCGCCCCGCGTGGTGCAGGACGCGCGTCGACACGCTGCCGAGGATCATCGACCGGGCGCCCGCGAGGCCCCGCGAACCCGTCACGACCAGCGAGGCGTCCAGTTCCTCCGCCACGTCGACGATCGCGGCCCACACCGGCCCGCCGCCGCGCTCGGCGCGCGGCGTCACCTGGGTCGCGCCGGCGGCCTCGGCCAGCTCGGCGCCCTTGCGGGCGAGCGCCTCGGCCTGCTTCTCCTCCTCGAACTTGCCGTCGTCGCCCTGCTCGGCGGCGAGCGGGACGCCGGCGGCGAGCGGCGCCCAGGTGATCTGGGTCAGCAGCGGTTCCCAGACGCTGAGGATCACGATCGGTTCCGGCTGGAGGTGCTGCGCGGCGTATTCGATCGCGGTCTTCGAGTCATCAGAACCGTCGAAGGCAATGAGTACCGTCATACCGGAGATATCTCCAGATCAGCCTGCGGAATTCCCTCCGGGACCGCTCGTGATCAAGCTCTCACCTGGTCGCGGGCGCCCGCCCGGGGCCGGGCGGCCCGGCGAACGCCTGCGCCACGTCCAGCCACCGGCCGGCGTCCGCGCCCGTCGCGACGACGGCGAGATCGGCCCGGTTGCGCCGCTGCGTGACCAGGTGGCAGAAGTCGAGCGCGGGCCCGGTGACCGACTGCGCCGCGCCGTCCGGGCCCCACGTCCACTTCTCGCCGCCCGGGCCGGTCAGTTCGACGCGGAACTCCTCCGCGGGCGGCTCCAGGCCGCGGTTCCGGAACGCGAAGTCGCGGGTCCGGACGCCGATGTGCGCCACGTGCCGCAGCCGGGCCGACGGCTCGCGCCGGACGCCGAGCGCGTCCGCGACGTCCTCGCCGTGCGCCCACGTCTCCATCAGCCGCGCCGTCGCCATCGACGCCACGCTCATCGGCGGCCCGAACCAGGGCAGCCGCGTGCCCGGCGGGACCTCGGCGAGCGCCTCGACCATGCCGCGCCGCGCGTCCCGCCAGCGGGCCAGCAGGCGGGCGGGCTCCTCGGCCGCGCCCTCGCGCGCGCCCCGCTCGACATAGCCGGCGGGGTCCGCGACGGCCTGTTCGAGGTGGTGGGCGAACGCGTCGGCGTCGGTGGCCGCGTCGACCGCCTGGCCGTCCGTCCAGGCCAGGTGGGCGATCTGGTGCGCGATCGTCCAGCCCTCGGCGGGCGTCGGGTCCGCCCAGCGGGCGGCGGGCAGCGGCGCCACCAGGGCATCGAGGGAGTCGCCTTCGGCGGCGAGGTCGGCGAGCAGGCTGTGCAGGTCCGGCATCCGCCCAGGATTCCGTGCCGGGCACCGTCCCGTACAGCCCCCGGCGGCCCCGAACCGAACCCGATTCAGTCCAACAGGAGCGCGCGGGCCGCGGCGTAGTCGGCCTTGCCGTTCGGCAGCCGCAGCGGCGCGTCCGTCCGCACGAACGCCTTCGGGATCTTGTAGCGGGCCAGGTGGGCGGCGCAGCCGGCGCGCAGCGCGCCGTCCTCCGGAGCCGCCGCCGGACGCAGCACCGCGACGATCTCGGTGCCCCAGCGCTCGCTCGGCCGGCCCACGACCAGCGCGTCCTCGACACCGGGCAGCCCGCGCAGCACGCCCTCGACCTCCTCCGCGAACACCTTCTCGCCGCCGGTGTTGATCGTCGTCGCGTCGCGCCCGTGCACCTCGACGGTGCCGTCGGCGAGGTGGCGGGCCCGGTCGCCGGGCACGACGAGGCGGTCGTCGCCGATCGTCAGGAACGTCGCGGCGGTCTTGTCCGGGTCGCCGAGGTAGCCGAGCGGGACCGCGTCGCCGCCCTTCGCCAGCCAGCCCAGCTCGTCCTCGCCCGGCTCCAGCTTGCGGGTCCGGTCGGCGCTCAGCACCGCGCCGCCCGGCGCCATCGCGAACGTGCGGGCGTCCGCGCCGGCGCGCGTCACCGAGAACCCGCTCTCCGACGAGCCGAGCACGTCGACGATCCGCGCGCCCGGGATCAGCTCCAGCAGCCGCCGCTTCACCTCCGGGCTGATCGCCGCCGCCGAGTTCACCAGCGAGCGGAGCGACCCGAGGTCGTGCGGGCGGCGCTCCAGCGCGTCCGCGACCGGCCGCGCGAACGCGTCGCCGACCAGCGGCATCCGGGTCGCCCGCTCCCGCTCGGCGGTCGCCGCCAGGTCCTCGGCGTCCAGGCCGTCCACCCGGTCCGGGAAGATCACGCAGCCGCCGGCGCACCACGCGCCGAGCGCCGACCAGGTGCCGGCGCCGTGCATCAGCGGCGGGCCGACGACCACCCGCTGCCCGGCGCGCAGCGCCCGCGCGACCGCCTCGTCCAGGTCGTCGAGCGGGGAGCCGTCGCGGCGGCGCAGGCCGAGCGGGCCGATCATCAGGTCGCCGATCCGCCACAGCACGCCCTTGGGCAGCCCGGTCGTCCCGCCGGTGTAGAGGATGTGCAGGTCGCCGGCCTCGGGCCGGACCCCGGGAAGGGGGTCGGCGGACGCCGCCGCGAGCGCCGCCTCGTAGTCGAGGGCGCCGGGCAGGAGGCCGCCGCCGGACTCGTCGGCCACCTGGAGGAGCAGCGGCGGGACGTCGAGGCGCTTGACGACCCGCTCGATCGCCTCGGCGAACCGCGCGTGGAACATGATCGCGGCCGGCCGCGCGTCGGCGAACAGCTGCGCCAGCTCGTCGTCCACGTACCGGTAGTTGACGTTGAACGGGGCAACGCGGGCCTTGTGCGCGCCGACCAGGCCCTCGACGTACTCGGGGCCGTTGTGCAGGTAGAGCGCGAGGTGGTCGTGCGGCGAGTCCCACGGCCCGGCCGGCCGCCGGTCGCGCACGCCGAGCCCGTGCTCGTGCAGGACGTGCGCGAGCCGGCGGGTCCGCTCGGCGGCCTCGGTCCAGCTCAGCCGCCGGTCGCGCCAGACCATCGCCTCGCGGTCGGGAACGGCGGCGGCGACGGCCTCGTGCAGGGTCGCCAGGTCGAGCTGGGGCATGCGGCTCTCCTCCGGGTGACGGGTGACGGGTGACGGGTGCGGGTCGGGGGCTCGGGGACGCGCGTCGGACGCCAGCGTAAACGACTACTTACCGTCGTGACCGAATCGGGTTCGATTACCGGCATGTCCCGTCAAAGACCGACAATCTGCAGGTGGTCGGATCGCAAAAGCCCGTGGGGGAGGTGACCCGCGGCACCACGAACCCCAACCGCCTGCGCCGGATCGACCGCTGGATCGCCGCCACGCAGGCCGCCGCGCTGCGCGCGGGCGACCGGCCCCTCGCCGTCGACCTCGGCTACGGCGCGTCCCCCGTCACCACCTACGAGCTCTACACCCGCCTGCGCGCCGTCGCGCCCCGGCTCGAGGTCGTCGGCATCGAGATCGAACCCGACCGCGTCGCCGCCGGTCACGCCTTCCTCGGCCGGACCGGGCCGCACGACGGGCTCTCGTTCCGGCGCGGCGGCTTCGAGGTGCCCGTGCCGCGCCGGCCCGTCCTGATCCGCGCGTTCAACGTGCTCCGCCAGTACGACGAGGCCGCCGCCCTCCGCGCCTGGGACCGGCTGCGCTCGCGGCTCGCGCCCGGCGGCGTCCTCGTCGAGGGCACCTGCGACGAGATCGGGCGCCGCGCCGTCTGGGTCGCGCTCGCCCCGGACGGCCCCCGGACGATCACCTTCGCGGCCCACCTGCCGAGCCTCGGCCGCCCGTCCGACCTGGCCGAACGCCTGCCGAAGACGCTGATCCACCGCAACGTGCCGGGCGAGCGCGTGCACGACCTGCTCGTGGCGTTCGACCGCTGCTGGGCGACGGCCGCGCCGCACTCGGCGTTCGGCCCGCGCGCCCGCTGGATCGAAGCCGTCCGCCTCCTCGCCCGCACGTACCCCGTCCTGACGACCCCGCCCTACGGCCCCCGCCAACGCTGGCGCCAGGGCGAACTGACCCTTCCCTGGGCCGCCGTCGCCCCGCGCTGAGTTGCGGCATGTCGCCTTGAGGGCGCCGCCATGAGGGCGACGCGCGAGGTCAGGGCTCGCGGTGGAGCTTGTGCGGGGCCGCCTGGACGCGGGGCTGGACGTCGATCCGGTCGATGTTGACGTGCGGCGGGCGCGTCACCGCCCACGCGACGCAGTCCGCGACGTCCTCCGCCACCAGCGGCTCCGGGACGCCCTCGTACGGCTTCGCCGCCCGCTCCTCGTCGCCGTGGAACCGGACGAGGGAGAACTCCTCCGTCTTCACCAGCCCCGGCGCGACCTCGGTCACCCGGACCGGCTTCGCCACCAGCTCCAGCCGCATGACCTCGTTCACCGCGTACGCGGCGTGCTTGGCCGCGTTGTACCCGCCGCCGCCCTCGTACGGGACGTGCGCCGCGAGCGAGGTGATGTTCACCACGTGGCCCGCACCGCTCTCGATCAGCTTCGGGAGCAGCGCCTTCGTCACCCGGACGAGCCCGAGCACGTTCGTCTCGTACATGGCCCGGTAGTCGTCGAGGTCGGCGGTCTCCACGGTGTCGAGGCCGAGCGCGCCGCCGGCGTTGTTGACGAGCACGTGGCAGGCCCCGACCGCCGCCGCGAGGGCATCCACCGACTCCTGCGAGGTCACGTCCAGCGTGAACGGCACGATCTTGGCCGCGCCGGGGACCTCCTCGGAAATTTCCTTGGCGAGCCCGTCGAGGCGCTCGCGGCGCCGCGCCGCCAGCACGACGTTGAAGCCCTCCGCCGCCAGCCGCCTGGCCGTGGCGGCCCCGATTCCGCTGCTTGCTCCGGTCACTATCGCGGTCTTACGCATGCGCACAGCCTCCCAGGTGGCGGGGGCGGCCCCGCCGGTGAGGTCGATCACTGTGGCGAGAAGTGACGATTGTCCCCCTTCCTGAGGGAACAGGTAACGCGCTCGATAGGTTGCACTACCGGAGGTGGTGTCCGGTGTCGCGTCGTATCAACCGAGTTGCGACGGTCAGTGTTCATACTTCCCCCCTCGACCAACCCGGTACCGGCGACGCGGGCGGCATGAACGTCTACATCGTCGAGGTGGCCAAACGGCTGGCCGCCCGCGGCGTCGAGGTGGACATCTTCACCCGCGCGACCTGCCGGGCCTTGCCTCCGGTCGCCGAACTCGCCCCCGGCGTCCTCGTCCGGCACGTCGTCGCCGGCCCGTTCGAGGAGCTCGACAAGGGCGAGCTGCCCCGCCAGCTGTGCGGCTTCACCTCCGGCGTGCTGCGCGCCGAGGCGTCCTACGACCCCGGCCACTACGACCTCCTGCACACCCACTACTGGCTTTCCGGGCAGGCCGGATGGGCGGCCAAGCAGCGCTGGGGCGTCCCGCTCGTGCACTCGATGCACACCATGGCCAAGGTCAAGAACGCCGCGCTCGCCGACGGCGACAAGCCCGAACCGGACGAGCGCGTCCTCGGCGAGGAGCAGGTCGTCGCGTCCTCCGACCAGCTCGTCGCCAACACCCGCGAGGAGGCCGACGAGCTGATCGGCCTGTACGGCGCCGACCCCCGCCGCGTCGCCGTCGTCAGCCCCGGCGTCGACCTGTCGCTGTTCCGCCCCGAGTCCCCGATCCTCGCCCGCAGCACCGGGCTCCTCCCGCACCGCACCGGCCCCGCCCGCCGCCGCCTCGGCCTGCCCCGCGAGGCCTACGTCCTGCTCTTCGTCGGCCGCATCCAGCCGCTCAAGGCCCCCGACGTGCTGCTGCGCGCCGCCGCCCGCATGCTCGCCGACGACCCGTCGCTGCGTTCAAAGCTCGTCGTCGCCGTCGTCGGCGGGCCCAGCGGCTCCGGCCGGTGCCGCCCCGAGGGCCTGCAGACCCTCGCCGCCGAACTCGGCATCGCCGACGTCGTCCGGTTCGAGCCGCCCGCGCCGCAGGCCGACCTCGCCGACTGGTACCGCGCCGCCGACGTCACCGTCGTCCCGTCGCACAGCGAGTCGTTCGGGCTCGTCGCCGTCGAGTCGCAGGCCTGCGGGACGCCGGTCGTCGCGTCCCGCGTCGGCGGGCTCCGCACCGCGGTCGCCGACGGCGAGTCCGGCGTGCTGGTCTCCGGGCACGACCCGGCGGACTACGCCGCCGTCCTGCGCCGCCTGCACGCCGAGCCCGGCCGGCACAACCGCCTCGCGCGCGGCGCCGTCCGCCACGCCCAGGACTTCGGCTGGGACGCCACGGTCGACCGGCTCCTGGACGTGTATACCGGTGCCATGTCGCTACCGGCCGTCCGCCTCGCACCGCCCACCCTCTCGCCGCAGCTCACCGCCGAGGTGACCGCATGAGCGGCACCGTCGAGACGATCCGGGACGCGCTGGAGGCCGCCGAGCTGGAGTTCGACGAGCCGCGCGAGAACGCGTTCTTCGTCAAGCTGCCCGGCCAGCACAAGCTCGCCACCATGACCTGGCTGATCGTCGGGGACCACAGCCTGCACGTCGAGGCGTTCTTCTGCCGCCGCCCGGACGAGAACCACGCCGAGTTCTACCGGTTCCTGCTGGAGAAGAACGGCCGCATGTACGGGGTCGCGTTCGCCCTCGACGACGTCGGCGACGTCCACCTCGTCGGCAAGGTGCCGCTGGAGTCCGTCAGCGCCGAGGAGGTCGACCGGCTGCTCGGCTGCGTCCTCACCTACTCCGACGAGAACTTCGACAAGGCGCTCGAACGCGGGTTCAAGTCGTCCATCCAGCGCGAGTGGGACTGGCGCGTCAAGCGCGGCGAGAGCCTCGCCAACCTGCAGGCCTTCGCGTCCTTCGCGGACCCGGCCAATCGCGAGTAGATCCGGGCGTCCCGATAGGCTCTGCACCATGGCGACCCTGGTATTGCTCCGGCATGGCGAAAGCGTCTGGAACGCGGAAGACCTGTTCACCGGCTGGGTGGACGTCGACCTGTCCACGAAGGGCGAGAGCGAGGCGACCCGCGGCGGCGACCTGCTGCTCGACGCCGACATCACCCCCGACGTGGTGCACACCTCGCTGCTGAAGCGGGCCATCCGCACCGCCAACATCGCGCTGGACGTCGCGGACCTGCTGTGGATCCCCGTCAAGCGGTCGTGGCGGCTCAACGAGCGCCACTACGGCGCGCTCCAGGGCAAGAACAAGGCGCAGACGCGCGAGGAGTTCGGCGAAGAGCAGTTCATGACCTGGCGCCGGTCCTACGACACCCCGCCGCCGCCGATCAAGGACGACGACCCGCTGTCCCAGGTGAACGACCTGCGCTACGCGGAGCTGCCGTCCGAGCTGATCCCGCGGTCGGAGTGCCTCGCCGACGTGGTGGACCGGCTGCTGCCGTACTGGTACGACTCGATCGTCCCTGACCTCGCCGCCGGCAAGACCGTCCTGGTCGCCGCGCACGGCAACTCGCTGCGCGCCCTGGTGAAGCACCTCGACGACATCTCCGACGAGCAGATCGTCGGCCTGAACATCCCGACCGGCATCCCGCTCGTCTACGAGCTGGACGACGACTTCGCGCCGCTGAAGCGCGGCGGCGAGTACCTCGACCCGGCCGCCGCGAAGGCCGCCATCGAGGCCGTCAAGAACCAGGGCGGCGGCAAGAAGCCCGCCGCGCCGCGGAAGCCCGAGCCGAAGAAGGACGCCCCGAAGGGCCGGCGGGGCCGCAAGAAGTAGCCGTGCGCAGGGGCCGCCGGTGACGGCGGCCCCGCCCGCGCCACAAGATCGACTAGCGGGTACTGTGGCGCGATGGCATGCCGCATCACCGAACTGGTCCTCGACTGCCGGGATCCCGAGACGCTCGCCGACTTCTGGTGCCGCGTGCTCGACTACGTGGTCCTGGAGCGGGAGGACAACGGCGACCTGGAGATCGGGCCCGCCGGGACCGAGCTGGGCGACGGCGGGCTCAGGCTGGTGCTCAGCCGCAGCGACGAACCGAGGCGCGGCAAGCTGCCGCTGCATCTCGACGTGAACGCGACCGACCGCGACCAGGACGAGGAGCTCCAGCGGCTGCTCGATCTCGGTGCCCGGACGGCCGACATCGGGCAGACGGGCGAGGAGACCTGGCACGTCCTCGCCGACCCGGAGGGCAACGAGTTCTGCCTGCTCCGCAGGAGGGTGGCGCCGTAACGGCGCCGGCCGTCACCGCGCCGGCGACGTGGTGAGGCGGCGGAGCGGCGGTGTGGCCACGGCCACCGCCGCGACGGCGGCGAGGCAGAGGAGGCCGCCGCTGACGGCCGCCGCGGTGCCGGACGTGGCGTCCGCGACGAGCCCGGCGCGCAGGTTGCCGATGTCGGGTCCGGCCTGGCCGACGATCTGCTCGGCGGCGCCGACCCGGCCGAGGAGCTCCGCGGGAGTGTGCGTCTGGACGACGGTGCCCCGCGACACCACGGAGACGGTGTCGGCGGCGCCCGCCAGGACCAGGCAGGCCAGGCCCGTCCACGCGCCGGGCGCCAGGCCGAACAGCGCGAGCGCCGCGCCCCACGCGGCGGAGCCGGCGAGCATGACCAGGCCCGGCTGCGGGAGCCGGGTGAACGTGCCGGAGAGCAGCGACGCGCCGACGCCGCCGGCGGCCATCGCGGTGAGGAAGAGCCCGAGCGTGCGCGGGTCGTCGCCGAACCGTTCCGCGTTGATCAGCGGGAACAGGCTGACCGGCATGGAGAGCACGGTGACGGCGAGGTCGGTGAGGAGGGCTCCGCGGATCACCGGCGTCCGGGCGAGGAAGGCCAGCCCGTCGAGCACGCCGCGCACGCCGGGACGTGCGGGCTCGTCGCCCGGGCGCATCGGCGGCAGGCCGAACGCGCCGTACAGCGCGGCGGCGAAGGTGACCGCGTCGGCCAGGTAGCAGCCGCCGACGCCGAAGCCGCCGACGATCAGCCCGCCGAGCGCGGGTCCGGCCAGCATGGCACCCTGGAAGGCGATCCGCCGCAGCGCCAGTCCGGCGGCCACCTGGTGCTTGGGCAGCAGGCGCGGGACGAAGGTGCGCGACGCGGGCCCGCCGCCCGCGGCGAAACAGGACTGCGCCGCCACCACCCCGAGCACGCCGGCGGGCGGGAGGTGCCCGAAGAGGCCCTGAAGTGCGAGGACGAGCGAGCACGCGGTCTGCCCGCCGGTCGTGAGCAGGTAGAACCTCCGGCGGTCGACCCGGTCGACGAGCGCTCCCGCGAAGAGCCCGAGCGCGACGAGCGGCACCGCCTGCGCCATGCCGACCGCGCCGGTCCAGGCGGTGCTGCCCGTCGCCTGCCAGATCTGGAACATCACGGCGACGAGCGTCATCTGCCCGCCGAACCCGGAGAGCGTCTGCCCGGCCCACAGCCGCCGGAAGGCACGCGACTCCCGCAGCGGAGCCACGTCGAGCAGGATGCCTCTCGGCCCCACGCGTCCCCCCGGTCAGCCGCGATGCTCTCCAGGCCCGATCGGCGGCGGACGCGCGCGCCGGCGTTGCGCGCCCGCCGCGATCAGACGGCACCGACACACACTAGGCGAGGCGTCAGCGGTGATGGTCGTTACGCGGACGTTCCAGGACGAAACTGTCGACGGGTTTCGTGGCGCCGCCCGGCCCGCTGACGGCGTAGTAGGTGACGTTCATCGTGGTCGTCCCGCCGGGCCGTCCCGGGTCGACGTCGAACGCGCAGAACCCGTACGGGTTGACCTTGTCGCGGAACGCCGACCACGGCGCCGGCTCCTCGACGTAGACCGGCTTGTAGTGGTTGAGGAGTTTCGGGTCGCGCTCGGTGCCGCGTTCCACGATCACCTTCGCCTTCGGGGTGTCGTAGAGCAGCTGGTTGGAGGTGAAGCCCATCCCGCCGCCGCCGATGACCAGGTGAACGGTGCCCTTGCCGGTGTCGGCGCGGCGCGGGTCGGTGGACACGGGGATGGGCGTCATCGTCGTGTTGCCTTGGTGCCCGCGGATCGGATGCGAGCGCTCGTAGTGGTGTTCGTGGCCGCAGACGACCAGGTCGACGCCGTACCGGTCGAACAGCGGCAGCCACTCCCTGCGGACGCCCAGGTCGGCGCCGTTGGAGTCGGCGGTGGACACGACGACCTGGTGCATGCACACCACGATCCAGTCGATGTCGCGGTCCGCGCGGGTGCGGCGCAGTTCGGACTCCAGCCAGCGCCGCTGCGCCCCGGCGGAGTAGCCGCTGATGTAGGTCGCACCGCCGTCCTGCAGCGCCACGTCGTCGTTCTGCAAGACGACCACCCGCACCGAACCGGCCGTGAACGCATACCAGAGCCCCTGGAACTCCTCGTCGCCGCCGTTGCCCGGCACGTCGAAGTAGGTCTGGAACGCGCCGAACCCGATCGGGCCGTTGCCCTTCTCGTTCTCGTGGTTGCCCGCCGCCGGCATCCACGGCCGGTTCCGCGCGGACCGGCTGGTGTTGATGAACCAGTCGCGCCACACGCGGGTCGGGTTCCCCGACAGCTGGGCGTAGCACAGGTCGCCGTTCATCAGGTGGAACAGCGGCGCGACGCGCTCGACGGCGGTCGTGGTGTCCCCGGCGAACGGCGAGCCGTAGTTGTCCTGCGTCCACAGGGTGATCTGCTCGGTGGGCATCGGCTTGTTGACCTGCGGGGTGGCCTGGTCGCCGAAGCTCGTGAAGGTGAGCGGGCGGCGGCCGCGCGGGGCCGTCCGGAACGTGCCCGCCTCGGGCGTGGCACCGTCGTGGACGGCCAGGTAGAGGTACTCGGTGTCGGGACGCAGCCCCCGGATCCGGGCGTGGTGCGACCGGACCTCCTCGCGGGTGACCGGGTCCCGGTAGGCGCGGGTGTCGGCGCCGTACGTCCGGCCGAGCCCGCCGGTGAGGGTGCCGACCATGACGCGCGGGTTGCGGACCGGCATCGGGGTCTGCCAGGAGACGGTCATCTCGGACGACGCGTCCGACCCGAACTGCAGGTGCAGCCCGGAGACGCTCGGCGCGCCGGTCCGGTCGGGGGTGCGCAGCAGCAGCGGGGACGGCGCGGCCGCGCGGGCGGGTGCGGTGTCGAGGGCCAGCAGCGTCGCGCCGGCCCCGGCGGCGGTGAGGACGCCGCGGCGCGAGAGCAGCGGCTTCTCCGGTGTGCTCAAGGGACGCTCCTCAGGCGGGGGTGCGGATCGCGGTGCCGTCCAGCCCGGGACGGACGAGGATCTTGATGTGGTCGTCGGGGCGGCGGAGCGCGTCGACCGCGGCGGGGACGCCCGCCAGGCCGACCTCGCCGGTGATGAGGGACGCGGCGTCGACCGTCCCGTCCGCGATCCGGCGCAGCGTCGCGGCGTACTCCTCGTGCGGGTAGACCATGCACATCTCGATCACGAGGTCCTTGTAGACGCCGACGACCGGGCGGATGACGTCGTCGGACATCACGGCGCCGATCTGCATGATCCGGGTGCGCGGCGGCACCGCGTGCATCAGCCGGTTGAGCAGGCCCGTCGCGGAGACGCAGTTGAACACGGTCAGCGCCTGTCCGGCGGAGGCGAGCGACCGCCACACCTCGACCGGGTCCTCCTCGGCGGGGTCGACGGCCCGGTGCGCGCCGAGCCGCAGCGCCGTCTCCCGCCGCAGCCGCGACGGGTCGGACGCGACGATCGGCGCGACGCCCCGCTCGGCCAGCCCCGCGACGACGCCGAGCCCGATCGGCCCGGCGCCGACGACGACGGCGCTGCCGTCCGGGCCGATGCCGGTGCGCGCGACGTTGCCGAAGCCGACGGCGAGCGGCTCGGTCAGCGCCGCGACGGCCGGCGGAACGTGGTCGGGGACGGGTTCCAGCGCCATGGCCTGCAGCACCATGCGCTCGCCGTAGCCGCCGGGGAAGTCGTTGCTGTAGCCGATGCCGCGGACGACGCCCGCCGCGTCGATCGCCCACGGCAGCGCGACCGCGTACTGCCCCTCGACGACGCCGGGCGTGTCCGGCCCGGCGGCGAGGACGCGGACGCTGAACTCGTGGCCGAGCACCACGTCCCGCGACGGGTCGAACAGGAACATGTCGACGCCGCTGTCCCGCGACGCCTCCAGGAAGTCGCCGGTGTGGGCGAGGGCCGACAGGTCGGACCCGCAGATCCCGCAGGCCACCGTCTCGACCAGCACCTGGCCCGGGCCCGGCGTGGGCTCGGGGACGTCGTCGGTGACGAGCCTTCCGCCGCGCATGACCGTCGCACGCATCGTCACTTCTCCTCGGAGGTCGCGTCGGCGAGGACCTGGCCGTGCTTCTCGAACGCGGCCGTCACGCTCTGCTTGAGCGCGCCGATGAACCGCTCGTTGTTGGCGTTGGCCCAGGACAGGCTGGCCGTGCGTCCCGCGTTGAGCCCGCGGAAGTGCGGGACGACGTGCTCGGCGAATAGCTCGTAGGAGCGCCGGGTGGCCGCCGGGTCGGCGCAGTTGTGGCCGAGCAGCAGGAACGTGCCGAACCCGCCCGTCTTGACGGCGAGCGCCTCGATGGCCTCGATCGCGTCGTCCGGGGTGCCGATGACGGCGCGCCCGAACGTCGGGAACCCTTCGGCCGTCCACTGCTCGACGGCGCTCTCGGCGGTCTTGCCCCACGGCATCGTCATGCCGCTGAGCTGCTCGATGTAGTGGACGAGGTCGAGCACGCCCCACGCGGCCTCGGCGCGGGCCCGCTCGCGGGTCTCGGCGATGTGCATCGGCGCGACGAGCCGCCACCGGGACCGGTCCGGGACGTGCCCGTGCTCGCCGGACGTCCTCTCGTACACCTTCCAGTTCGGCATGAGCGCCTCGTAACCGGACGGGTCGGACGCCGCGAGCGACAGCAGCGACAGCCCGTACCGCCCGCCGAGGACGGCGCCGCTCGGCGAGATCGTCGAGGCGACCGCGATCTCGACGCCGCCGGGCGTGAACGGCGCGAGCTGGACGCGGGCCTCGTCGAGCGTGAACCAGCCGGTCTTCGCGGTGACGACCTCGCCGCGCAGCAGCGGGACGAGCGCGGCGACCGACTCGGCCATCATGTCGCGCTGCCGCATCGGGTCGATGCCCATCATGAACGCGTCGGACGGGAGCTGGCCGGGGCCGGTGCCGAGCATGACGCGGCCCATCGTGAGGTGGTCGAGCAGCGCGATCCGGTCGGCCAGCATCAGCGGCTGGTGGTAGGGCAGCGAGCTGACGCCGGTGCCGAGCCGGATCCGCCGCGTCCGCTCGGCGGCGGCCGCGATGAACACCTCGGGCGAGGCGATGATCTCCATCCCGGCGGAGTGGTGCTCGCCGATCCACGCCTCCTCGTAGCCGAGGCCGTCGAGGTGCTCGACGAGGGACAGGTCGCGCCTGAGCTGGAGGGCGGGGTTGCCGCCGAGCCGGTGGTAGGGGGCGATGAACGCGCCGAAACGGGTGGGGCCGTGCGCCTGCGGCGGCGCTCCTTGCGCTGGGGACACGCGGGCTCCTCCGAGTTATAGGACACATCTCAACGAGATCGTGTATTTACGTCCTATAGGCGGCCGACGGTAGGGTCAATACGCCCGAAGCGGAGAGTCTGGAGCCCGATGGCAGTCGCCGAACCCGCCCTGCGGCGCCGTCCGGACGGCGGGCCGAGCGCCCGCGCCCTGGTGTTCACCCTGCTCGGCGAGTACGTCCGGTGGGCCGGCGCGGACACCGTGCCGCTGCGCGCGGTCGTGTCCGCCCTCGGCTCGCTCGGCGTCGCCGAGGGCGCGACGCGGCGGGCCGTCACCCGGCTCGTCCACGAGGGCTGGCTCGCCGCCGAGCCGGTCGGCCGCCGCACCCGGCTGCGCCTGACGCCCCGCATGGTCCGGCTGCTGCGCCGCTGGACCGAGCGGCTCGTCCGCGCCGTCGAGAAGACCCCGTGGGACGGGGAGTGGCAGATGCTGCTGCTGCGTCCGGTCGAGCAGGCCCCGCAGCACGGCTGGCTCGCCGAGCGCCTGGAGTTCGAGGGCTTCGGGCCGCTCGGGCGCGGGGTGTGGATCGCCGCCGACCCCGGCGGGGTCGACGCCGTCCGCGAACTGCTCGGCGACCTCGGGCTGCTCGGCCACGCGACGTTCCTGACCAGCCGGATCCGGTCCGCCGAGGAGGAGCGGAGCCTGATCGAGCAGGCGTGGGACCTCGCCGCGATCCGCCCGCTGTTCACCGGCTTCATCGACCGCTTCGCGGGCGTGGAGCCCGGCACCGACGAGGAGGCGTTCGTCGCCCGCCTCCGGATGGTGCACGCGTGGCGGCTGGTGTTCGACCGCGACCCGCGCCTCCCGGTGGTGTTCCTGCCGGACGACTGGCCCGGCGAGGAGGCGACCCGGCTGTTCATCGACAACTGGCTGAGCTGGTACGAACCGGCCGACCGCTGGTGGACCCGCCTCAACGCCGACGCGTAGGCCCGCCGCGCGCGGCGGCGGGCCCGTGAACGTCAGGGGGCGACGCGTTCCAGGCGGCGTTCCGGTTCGGCGGCCGCGCGGCGGTCCCGGCGCAGGATGTAGAGGGCGATGCCCAGGCCCGCGACGGTCAAGGCCGCGCCGACCAGGTACAGCGAGCGCGCGCCCGGGCCGTCGTCGATGACCGCGCCGCCGAGCCAGCCCGCGAACGCGGCGGCGACCTGGAAGCCCGACGCGTTGACCGCGACGGCCAGCGTGGGCGCGGCGCCCGCGGCGGCCAGCACGCGGGTCTGCATGCCCGGGATGATCGCGAAGGCGAGCAGCCCGAGGGCGAAGACCAGCGGGACGGCGAGGACCCGCACCCCGCCCGCGGCCCAGAACAGCACGAGGACGGCCGCGAGCGCGGCGAGCAGGCCGGCCAGCGACGGCATCAGCAACCGGTCGGCGAGCCGTCCGCCGAGGAGGTTGCCGGCGACCGCGCCCGCGCCGTACACCAGCAGCAGCACGGGGACGGCGCCCTCGCCGAACCCGCTGACGTCGGTGAGCAGCGGCGCGATGTAGGAGAAGACGGTCACCACGCCCACGTTGCCGACGGCGGTGAGGGCGATGGCGAGCTGGACGCCGCGGCCCGCGAAGACGCGCAGCTCGCCGCGCACCGACGCCGCGGCGGCGGGGACCGCGGGCACGAACCGCAGCACCATCAGCAGCCCCGCGGCGGTGACGGCGGCGACGGCCGCGAAAGCCGCCCGCCAGCCGAGGTGCTGGCCGACGAGGGTGCCGAGCGGGGTGCCGAGGACGATGCCGAGGTTCATGCCCAGGGCGACCTTCGCGACGGTCGAGGCCTGCCTGCCCTCGGCGGCGGTGGAGACGGCGGTGGCGATGGCGACCGCGAAGAACGTCGCGACGACGAGCCCGGCACCGAACCGGGCGGCCAGCAGCAGGCCGTAGCCGGGCGCCACCGCGGAGCCGAGGTTGGCCAGCACGGACACGGTCACGAGCCCGGCGATGAGGGGGCGGCGGGGCAGCCGCGCCGTGAGGACGGTGACGGCCGGGCCGCCGACGATCATGCCGAGCGCGTAGGCGGTGACCAGGCGGCCGGCGGCGGGCACCGGCACCGCGAGGCCGGCGGCCACGTCGGGCAGGATGCCCGCGATCACGAACTCGCCGGTGGTGAGGCCGAACACCACCAGCATCAGGGACAGCACGGGGAGGGGCACGCACACGCTCCAGATAGTTCGAACTCGGATAGTTCGAACTATCATTATCATGACTCGAATCAGCCGGGTAGACTCCGGATCATGACGACTCGGCCCGGCGCGGCGGCGGACGACATCGACCGGGACGTGTGCAAGCTCGTCCACCGGTTCGTGCAGCGGCTCGACGTCCACGTGCGGCGCGTCGCCGAGGACGTCGGCATGACCGCGTCCCAGGTCGTCGCGCTCCGCGAGCTGTCCGAGCCGATCACGGCCCGCGAGCTCGCCGTCCGGATGGCGTGCGAGGCGTCCAACGCCACGTTCGTCCTCGACCGGCTCGAAGGGCAGGACCTGATCGAGCGCCGCCCGCACCCCACCGACCGGCGCGCCAAGCAGATCATCCTCACCCCGGCGGGCGAGCGCGCCCGCGCCGATGTCCTCGACCGCCTCGGCACCCACTCCCCGCTGGCCGCGCTGGCCGGCGACCAGCAGGAATCCCTCCGCGACCTGCTGCGGGCCCTGCTGGCCGACGGCTGAGAACCCGGCGCGGGCGCGGGCCGGCGCGGGCTCGACCACGGCGGCCGTTACAGGTCTCGCCGTTGATCGTGCCGGTGCGTCCGATCAGACTCGAGGGACCCCGCATCCGCACCGGAAAGGGAGACGTCGATGACGACGACGAAGGTGACGCTCGACTCGTACCGGCCGCTCGGACGGTCCGGGCTGCGCGTCTCGCCGCTCGCGCTCGGGACGATGACGTTCGGCGCCGACTGGGGCTGGGGCGCGGACTGGGACGAGGCCAGGGCGATCTTCGACGCCTATGCCGGCCGCGGCGGCAACTTCGTCGACACGGCGAACGCCTACACCGACGGGACGTCGGAGCGGATGGTCGGCGAATTCGCGCGGGGCCGCCGCGAGGAACTGGTGATCGCGACCAAATACTCCATGCCCACCCGTCCCGGCGACCCGAACTCGGGAGGCAATTCCCGCAAGAGCATGGTCAGGTCCGTCGAGGAGAGCCTTTCGCGCCTGCGCACCGACTACATCGACCTGCTCTATCTCCACATGTGGGACGGCGGCACGCCCGTGGAGGAGATCCTGCGGGCGATGGACGACCTGGTCAGCGCCGGAAAGGTCCTCTACCTCGGCGTCTCCGATATCCCGGCCTGGCAGGTGTCGCGCATGCAGGCGATCGCCGAACTGCGCGGCCGGGCGCCGCTCGTCGCGTTGCAGATCCCGTACAGCCTGGTCGAACGGACCGTGGAGCGCGACCTCATCCCGATGGCGGAGACCATGGGATTGGGGGTCGTCCTGTGGTCCCCGCTGGGCAGCGGGGTGCTCACGGGAAAGTACACCCGCGCCGATCTGGAAACCGGGAACGGCGCCGGGAACGGCCAGTCCACTCGCAAGGACGTGGCCATTGGGAACGGTTTCCTCACCGAGCGGGCATTGGACATCGTCGACGTCGTGAAGGACGTCGCCGCGGAGATCGGCACAACGCCGTCGAAGGTCGCGCTCGCCTGGACGATGCTCGATCCGTCCGTCACGGCCCCGATCGTCGGTGCCCGCACGATGGCGCAGTTCGACGACAATCTCGGCGCGCTGGACATCGAGCTCGACGCCGGTCAGCGGGCGAGGCTGGACGAGGCGAGCACCGTCGACCTGGGGTTCCCGCACGAGACGCTCCGCCGCTTCGGGGTCGCGCGCTAGCCGGCGAGGCCCGCGAGGGTGTCCCGGAAGCGGTGGACGAGCGGGTCGGTCTCGCCGGCGCGCCAGACCAGGTAGAGCGTCGTGTTCGTGCCGGCGAGCGGCCGGGGCGTCACGCCGACGCGGCGCAGCGCGCGGTGCGAGTCGGGCATCACCGCGCCCCCGAAACCGGCCGCGACCAGCGCGAGGACCGTCTGGACGCTGCGCCCCCGCGCGCCGATCCGGGGCACGACGCCCGCCTGGTCGCACAGCGCGAGGATCTCGTCGTGGGAGTGCGGCGACACCTCGCGCGGCCACACGACGAGCGGGATCCGGCCGAGCGCGGTCAGCGGCGCCGGGCCGGGCGCGTGCGCGAGCGGGTGCGCCGACGGCAGGAACAGCGTGAGCGGCTGGTTCCACCAGGGCCGGGTGGCGAGCCGGGCGTCGCGGGACGGGAGCCGCTGGACGGCGATGTCGAACCGCCCGTCCAGCACGCCGTCCGACATCTCGGCGTCGTTGAAGCTCTCCTCCAGCCGCAGGTCGACGCGGGGGAGCTCGCGGCGGAGCCGGCCGAGTGCGTCGCCGAGGGGCCCGTTGATGCCGGACCCGGCGAACGTCACCGTCACGCGTCCGGTGAGGCCCTGCGCGGCGAGCCGGACGTCCTCCAGCGCGGCCTCCGCCTCGGCGAGCACCACCGAAGCCCGCTTCACCAGCGCCTTCCCGGCGGCGGTCGGGGTCAGGCCGCGTCCCTCGCGGGCGAACAGCTCGGTGCCGAGGCGGCGTTCCAGCTCGCGCAGCTGGCGGCTGAGGGTCGGCTGGGTCAGCCGCAGGCGGCGGGCGGCGCCGCTGACCGAGCCCTCCTCGGCGATCGCGACGACGTAGCCGAGCATCCGCAGGTCCATCCATGCCTCCAAAGCATGGGAAGTATATCTCCGCATGCCTCAGAGGCAGCGCCGGCGCGTTTCCGGGCCACGATCGAGTCATCGCAACCGCTTCCGAGGAGGACGAGATGAACCGCGAAGAGCGCCACCGGTACGGGATGAAGGTCCTGGAGCAGGTCGACGGGGAGGCCGGGAAGCGGGTCGTCGACTCGCTCGCCGACGTCTCGCCCGAGCTGGGCCACCAGGTCGTCGCGTGGGCGTTCGGCGACATGTACGCCCGGCCCGAGCTGCCCGCCCGCGACCGCCAGCTCGTCACGCTCGGCGTGCTGGCCGCGCTGGGCGGCTGCGAGCCGGAGCTGGAGGTGCACATCAACGCCGCGCTGAACGTCGGCCTGACCGCCACGGAGGTCGCCGAGGCGCTGCTGCACACGGCCGTCTACGCGGGGATGCCCCGGTCGGTCAACGCGACGCTCGTGGCGAAGAAGGTGTTCGGCGAGCGCGGCCTGCTCCCGATCAGCAACCTGTCCTGAACACGGCCGGGCCCTTCCGGGAGCGCCTCTCCCGGAAGGGCGGGGTGGGGGGTCTCAGGTGAGCGCCGGCTCCGGGGCGCGGACGTCGGCGTCAGCCCGCGCGGCCCGGGCGCGCCGGGCGCCGAGCGCGAGGAGGACGGCGCCGAGCACCGTCCATCCGGCCAGCACCGCGAGCGGGCGCGCGGCTCCGGCGCCGTCGAAGAAGGCGGCCGAGCGCAGCAGGGTCGCGCTCGCGCCGGGCGGGAGGTACTGGCCGATCTCGCCCCACGGCCGGGGCAGCAGCTCGGGGGCCGATGTCGCGCCCGACAGCGGGTTGCCGACCAGCAGGAAGGCCAGGGCGCCGAGGCCGAGCCCGGCCCGTCCGAGGGCGGCGGCGAGGCCGGCGACGGTGCCGGCGACGGCGGCGATGGTGAACGCCATGACGCCGGCGATGGCGAGGTAGGGGCCGGGCAGCAGCGACATCCAGCTCTGCGCGAGCGCCGCCGAGCCGAGGCCGCCGAGCAGCGCGAACAGCAGCACGCCGGCGGCCCGC
This sequence comes from Actinomadura sp. NPDC048394, assembly GCF_040651755.1. Lineage (NCBI taxonomy): Bacteria > Bacillati > Actinomycetota > Actinomycetes > Streptosporangiales > Thermomonosporaceae > Actinomadura > Actinomadura sp. NPDC048394. The sequence goes on from NZ_JBEZJL010000003.1 coordinate 155,179, forward strand.
CACGCCACCCGGCGGACCGTGAAGGTCAGCAGGGCGGCGCCGGCGATCGACGACATGATCAGGGGGAGCGCCATGCCGCCGAACCCGGTGCCGCGCGGGTCGTCGGGGTCGGCGGCGACGACGTCCCGGACGGCGGGCATCGCGTTCGCCGCCGCGTCCCGCTTCGGGGCGAACTGCTGGGCCAGGGCGTCGAGCTGCTGCGCGACGACCGGGGACGCCGCGGACGCGGTCAGCACGCGGACGCCGGACGGCGCCGTGACGATCGCGCCGTAGGCGTCGCGGTCGGTGAGCGCCTTGCGCGCGGACGCCTCGTCGGGGCGGGTCGTGATGGCGAAGGCGCCGGGGCGGGCCTGCGCCAGCCGTTCGGCGACGGAGCCGGCCGCGGGGCCCGTGACGACGATGGGCACGCGGCGCGGCGCGAGGTGGGCGGACGGCCACGCGAAGGCGGTGATCATGACGAGCTGCAGCAGGGCCGCGCCGATGGCGACGCCCAGGGCGCGCGCGGTGGGGGAGGACTTCATGGCCCGCTCCTCGAAGGAAAGCGAATGTCCGTTCTTTTTGGCTACCGGAAGCGTCGCACCGCACCGCCGCCTTGTCAAGAACGAACGTTCGTTTTAGATTGAGGGCATGCCGCGAGTCAGCGAGGAGCACCTCGAACGCCGCCGCCGCCAGATCCTGGACGCCTCGCGCCGATGCTTCGTCCGCAAGGGCGTCCACGAGACGTCCATGCAGGACATCTTCGCCGAGTCCGGGCTGTCGGCCGGGGCCGTCTACCGGTACTTCAAGAGCAAGAACGAGATCGTCGCCGCCAACCTGATGGCCGTGGTCGGCGACCTGCAGGCGTTCCTGATCGATCTCACCTCCGGCGACCGGCCGCCCCCGCTCGACGAGATCCTCGAGGCGCTCGCCGACAAGCTCACCGGGCTGTCCGGCGAGGACGGGCCCGTCCGGCTCGCCCCGCAGGCCTGGGCCCTCGCCATGTACGACCCCGACCTCGCCGACCACCTCACCGGGTCCTTCGCCGCGCTGCGCGAGATCTGGGGCGGCTACCTGCGGCGGCTCGTCGACGAGGGGCGGCTGCCCGCCGGCACCGACGTCGAGGCCACGAGCAAGACCCTCTTCGCGATCATGCCCGGCTACCTGCTGCAGCGGCTCCTCATCGACGACGTCACGCCGCGGGACCTGAAGCTCGGCATCCGGGCGCTCGCCAACGGCGCCCTCGTCGCGCAGCCGGCCTGACCCCGGCTCCCCGCCGCGGGGGCGCGGCGGGTCAGGCGAGGTCGGTGATCTCCGCGGGGCGCTGCCCGGTGACCAGGTAGACGACGTTCTCCGCGACGTGGACGGCGTGGTCCGCGAAGCGCTCGAAGTACCGCCCGGCGAGCGTGATGTCGACGGCCGGCTCGACGCCGTGCTTCCACTTCGGGGACAGCAGGATGTCGAACAGGCGGCGGTGCAGGCGGTCCATCTGGTCGTCGTCGGCGTCGAGCTCGAGGCCCATCTCGACGTCCTGGGACGCGATCACGCTGCCCGTCTTGGCGATCATCCGCTCGGCGATCTGCCCCATCTCCAGCACGGTGGCCTGCAGCTCGGGCGGGACGGCCGTCTCGGGGTGCCGGCGGCGGGCCGTCTTGGCGATGTGCACCGCGAGGTCGCCCATCCGCTCCAGGTCGCCGCTCATCCGCAGCGCGGTGATCAGGGTGCGCAGGTCGCCGGCGACCGGCTGCTGCCGGGCCATCAGGTCGAAGACCGTCTCCTCGATCTCCGCGTCGATCTTGTTGACGTGCTCGTCCCCGCTGATGACCTCCTCCGACAGCCGCAGGTCCGCGTCCAGCAGCGCGGTGACCGCGCGCGCCATCGCCGAGCGGACGAGCCGGGTCATCTCCACCAGCTTGTCGGAGAGGGAGTCGAGCTCCTCGTGATACGCGTCACGCAATTGGGATTCCTTGGGGCAAAGGGGGCGAAAGACGGTCATTCTGGGCGGACTCGCCCACGCAACAGCCTGCCCCATGGGTGTGAACCCCTGCGTATAAGAAGGTGAACTTTCGGGGAACGAGACCCCGTTCGGGCAGGCCGCCGGGCGGCCGCCCTCGAAACGCCGCTTACGATCCGTGGTGTGGAGGTCGAAATCGTCGCGAGCCTGACCGGGCTTGCCGGGCTCGCGATCGGGCTCGCGACTGGATTGGCGGTGCGCGTGAGCGAGCGAGCCCAGCGGACGGCGTCCCCGGCGGCGCCTGCCGGAGGCGTGCCACCGGGGGTCGCCTCGGTGCTCAGCGTCCTGCGGTCCTCGGCCGTCGTCGTGGACGCCGAGGACCGGGTGCTGCGGGCCAGCTCCGCCGCCCGCGCGTTCGGCATGGTCAGCGGCGAGCGCCTCGTCGTCGACGAGCTGCTCGCGATGGCCCGGCTCGTCCGCCGCGACGGCGAGATCCGCGAGACCGAGATCCAGGTCGGCGAGACCCGCCGCCGCGGCCGCGCCGAAGGGCGCTGGTTCGCGGTCCGCGTCGCGCCGCTCGGCTCCCACGGCCTCGTCCTCGTCCTCGCCGAGGACCTCACCGAGATGCGCCGCACCGAGGCCATCCGCCGCGACTTCGTCGCCAACGTCAGCCACGAGCTGAAGACCCCCGTCGGCGCCCTGTCGCTGCTCGCCGAGACCGTCGAGGGCGCCGCCGACGACCCCGAGGCCGTCCGCCGCTTCGCCGGGCGCATGCAGTACGAGTCCGTCCGGCTGACCAACCTCGTCCAGGACCTGATGACCCTGTCGCGCATCCAGGGCGACGAGCCGCTGCCCGAGCTGCGCCCCGTCCGGCTCGACGAGATCACCGCCGAGGCCATCGACCGCTGCCAGATCAAGGCGTCCAGCAAGGACATCGAGCTGGCCGGCGGCGGGCAGGAGGGCCTGCGGGTGCGCGGCGACGAGGAGCTGCTGATCACCGCGCTGCGCAACCTGATCGACAACGCCGTCGCCTACAGCCCCGAGCACACCCGCGTCGTCGTGTCCGCCCGCCGGTGCGAGGACCGCTACGTCGAGATCAACGTCACCGACCAGGGCATCGGCATCCCGGAGACGGAGATCGAGCGGATCTTCGAGCGGTTCTACCGGGTCGACCCCGCCCGCTCGCGCCAGACCGGCGGCACCGGCCTCGGCCTGGCCATCGTCAAGCACGTCACCACCAAGCACGGCGGCGAGGTGACGGTGTGGAGCAAGGAGGGGTCCGGATCGACGTTCACGCTCCGGCTCCCGCTCATCGACCCGCCCTTGCCCGCAGTAAAGCCCGTCGAGAGGGCCGCAATGGAAACCGCCCGGGAGGCAACACCGTGACCCGCGTGCTCGTCGTTGAAGACGAGGAGTCGTTCAGCGACGCACTGTCGTACAACCTGCGCAAGGAGGGGTTCGAGGTCGCCGTCGCGGCCACCGGCCCCGACGCGCTGGACATCTTCGAGCGCAACGGTGCCGACCTGGTGCTGCTCGACCTGATGCTGCCCGGCCTGCCGGGCACCGAGGTCTGCCGGGAGCTGCGCACGAAGTCCAGCGTGCCGGTCATCATGCTCACCGCCAAGGACAGCGAGGTCGACAAGGTCGTCGGCCTGGAGCTCGGCGCCGACGACTACGTCACCAAGCCGTTCTCCACCCGCGAGCTGATCGCCCGCATGCGCGCCGTGCTGCGCCGCCAGGGCGAGGTCGAGGAGCTGGCCCCCGCCACGCTGGAGGCCGGCCCGGTCCGGATGGACGTGGAACGGCACGTCGTCAGCGTCGGCGGCGCCCCCGTCCAGCTCCCGCTGAAGGAGTTCGAGCTGCTGGAGGTGCTGCTGCGCAACGCGGGCCGCGTCCTGACCCGCATGCAGCTGATCGACCGCGTCTGGGGCGCCGACTACGTCGGCGACACCAAGACCCTGGACGTCCACATCAAGCGGCTCCGCGCCAAGATCGAGGCGACCCCGTCCTCGCCGCGCTTCATCGTCACCGTCCGCGGGCTCGGCTACAAGTTCGAGCCCTGATCGGCGTGCAGCCCTGATCGGCGTGCAGGTTTGATCGGTGTGAAGGCCTGATGAAGAACGGCCCGTACGGCGTGTGCCGTACGGGCCGTTCTTACGTGCCGGGGTCTTACGGGGTGGCGGAGCCGGCGGGCGTCGGGGTCGCGGCGCCCGTGCCGGAGCCGCCGGACACGTTCGGGGACGGCGACGCGGAGGCGGACGGCGTCGTCTCCGTCCCGGGCGCGGCAGGGTAGGTCTCGTACTCGCCCTGCTGCGGGATCACCGGCACCTGCACCTGCACGGAGCCGGCCTGCTCGAACTGCAGCGTCACCATGATCTGCTCGCCGCCGACGAACTGCTGCGTCGCGCCGGCCAGCACCACCAGCGGGCCCGTGCCGGTCGCCGGCGACGGCACGCCGGCGCCCTCCGGCGGAGCCGTGTTGCTCGACTGGGCCGAGGGGTTGCCGTTCGCCGCGCCCGCGCCCGTCGGGCTCGGCGTGACGGGCGTGCCGGTCGCGTTCGGGGTCGCGCTCGGGGACCCGGTGGCGCCCGGGGACTTCTTCGCCTTCTTCCCCGTCGGCGACGCGCTCGGGGAGGCGGCGGGGGCGATCGTCTGGCCGATCAGCTTGACCGCGCTGCCCTCGCCGGTCGGCGCGGCGGCGGGGATCACCACGCCGCCGCCCTGCAGCTTCACCTGGGAGAAGGCCGGCGAGCTCACCGAGACGAGCTTGTCCGGCCGGCCCTTCACCTGGTTGATGATGGTCGCGTACAGCGGCGCGGCGCCGCCCTGCGCCAGCGTCTGGCCCGGCTTCGGCCCGAGGACGAACAGGTTGCGGATGTCGATCTGCGCCGCCGCCGGCCTGTTCTTCGGCACGGACGCGTTGACGCCCTCGGTCAGCTGGGTCGGAGCGGAGGTCTGAGGTTCCTCGCCGGCGCCGCAGCCGGAGATCACCGGTGCGATCGCGACGGCGCCCGCGACGGCGAGCGCGACCACTCGACGGCTGTTTCGGATCACGGCGTCGGTCTCCTCGCGAAAAAGGCATTGGAAGGTACGAGAGCGGCGTGAGATACGCCAGGGGAAGCGTAGCGAGGTACCGGCGCGGGCCCCGATCCGGGGTGGCGACACGGCCGGAAAATGTCAGCCGTATCTCAGCGATTTGACCTTCTGGGAGAGGTCCGGGCCGGGCGTCGCGCCCGGCACGACGTTCGCGACGACGCCGTCCGGCTGGACGAACACGGCGGTGAGCCCGGCCCCGTCCGGCCCCGGCACCGGCGCGTAGGCGCCCGCGAGCAGGGCCTTCGCGTCCTCGAGGATCTCCGGCGTCCCGTCGTGGGCGGTGCCCGCGCACGCCTTGACGTCCTTGAGCGGCACCGGCTGCCGCCCGCCCGCCGGCCGCGGGTCGGCGACCAGCAGGAACCGGACGCCGTACTCGTGCGCGCTGCCCGCGAGCGCGGCGACGACGCCCGGGCACTGCGCGCCCGGGGGCACGATGCCGAACACCGCGGGCCGCAGGTCGCGCAGGTCCCGGGCGTTCTTGCTGCGGTTGACCACGTCCACCGAGCCGGCCGGCAGCAGCCCGCCGATCTCGCCCGGCGCCGCCGTGGGGCTCGGGGCCAGCGCGACGCCCTTCGGACGCGGCGCCGGGCGCGGCCCGAACGCCGTCATCAGCGCCCCGCTGATCAGCGCGACCAGCAGCGCCCCGGCGATGATCGGGATCGCGACGCCGAACCGGGTGACCGGCCGGACGACCCGGCGCAGCCGCCTGCGGCGCCGGCGGCGGCGCTCCTCGCGGCGGTAGGCGAGCACGTCGCGGTCCAGCTCGCGGGCGTCATCGGGGACGACGACGTCCACGTGCGGGAGCCCGTAGTCATCGGGGTCCGGGTCGCCGTCGGGCCTCACGCCGCACCTCCTCGCCGTCGCTCGCCGTCGCTCGCCGGCACCGCCTCCGCGCGCCGCCTCGCCGCCCGCCACTGCCCGGTTCGGTCCCTTCCGGCCGCTTCGTACCCGCCCGGGGCGGCATGTTCACCTCCAGTATGGGGCGCGTCCGGCGGATCGGCAGCGGGGACGCTTGTATCCGGAGGGTGGTTGGCGGTAGAGGCGTTCCGGGGGGACACTGGTGGTGCTCCGGTCACGCTGAGTGCGGGGAACAGGTGCCCGATGCACCATTAAAGAGCTTTGTCAATACCCCAATATGCGGCTTGACCTGCGGATATGTCGGCAAGGCCGGTTCAGGCACGCTCGTTTCCGTGCTACCCTGGTTCTAGCGGAAGGGGTACTTGTCACATGACTTTCCAGGTCGGCGACACCGTCGTCTACCCCCACCATGGGGCTGCTCGGATCGAGGCCATCGAGACTCGCACCATCAAAGGTGAGGAAAAGACCTATCTGGTCTTGAAGGTCGACAAGGGCGACCTGACAGTGCAGGTTCCGGTCGAGAACGTCGAGGACGTGGGCGTCCGGGACGTCGTCGGCCAGGAGGGTCTGGAGAAGGTGTTCGAGGTGCTCCGCGCACCCTACACCGAAGAGCCCACCAACTGGTCGCGCCGGTACAAGGCGAATCTCGAGAAGCTCGCCTCCGGCGATGTGAACAAGGTCGCCGAGGTCGTCCGCGACCTCTGGCGGCGCGACAAGGAGCGCGGCCTGTCGGCGGGCGAGAAGCGCATGCTCGCCAAGGCGCGCCAGATCCTGGTCAGCGAGCTCGCGCTCGCCGAGAAGACCAACGAGGACAAGGCCGAGGCCCTGCTCGACGAGGTCCTGGCCAGCTGAGTTGAGCGCACGGATTCCACGGGTGGGCGTCGGCACCGACGTCCACCCGTTCTCGTCGGAGCCGCGCCCCCTCTGGGTCGCGGGCCTCGAATGGCCCGGTGAGGGCCACGGCCTGGCCGGCCACTCCGATGGCGACGTCGCCGCGCACGCCGCCTGCGACGCGCTGCTGTCGGCCTGCGGGCTCGGCGACCTCGGCGCCGTCTTCGGCACCTCCGACCCGCGCTGGGCCGGCGCGTCCGGGGTCGATCTGCTGCGCGAGGTCGCCCGCCTCGCGGCCGACGCCGGCTTCGCCATCGGCAACGTCGCGGTGCAGGTCATCGGCAACCGCCCCAAGATCGGCAAGCGCCGTGCCGAGGCCGAGAAGGTCCTCGGCGAGGCCCTCGGCGGCGCCCCGGTGAGCGTCTCCGCCACCACCACCGACGGCCTGGGCCTGACCGGGCGCGGCGAAGGCCTCGCCGCCATGGCCACCGCCCTGGTCCTCCCCACCTCCTGAGGCAGCGCGTGTCGCGGCCTGTTGCGGCGCGTTGCCGCGCGGCATAGCGGGCTTCTCGGGGCTTATGGTGCGCGGTCCGGGATCTTCACGGCGAAGATGCCTGTGAGCGGCGTCCGGGCTGGCTAGGGTCGCCTTGAAGGCCCACCCCGCAAGGCGTTCACCCCGGAACGAGAGTCATGCCATCTGATCCCACGCGCCCCGGCGGCCCCCGCTACAGCCCGGCCCAGCGGCGGCTGCTCACCGCGACCGCCGGCCTCGTCGTCGTCGCGCTGGCGGCCGGCGCCTACGTGCTGACCTATCCCGTCCTGCGCGAGCTCGCGCTGGCCGGGCGGGCGAGCCGCCGGTGGGCGCCGGTCTACCCGGTGATGGCCGACGCGCTCACCGCCATGACGATCCTCGCCCTGGTGGTCGCCCGGAACGCCCGCTGGTGGAGCCGCGCCCTGCGCTGGGCGCTGCTGCTGCTCCTGCTGGCCGGCGCCGCCGCTGCCGCCGTCCAGCACGCCGTGTGGGGGTACGGCTCGCTGCCGCGCGACGCCGTCCGCGCGGGCGTGGCCGTGGCGCCGCACGTGATGCTGGTGATCGCGGTCTGGCTGTGGCTGACGATGATCAAGCAGATCCGGGTGTCCCGCCCCGCGGCGGACGAGCCCGGGCCCGTCGAGGCGCAGCGCGGCCATGTCAAGGTGCTCCCGGCCCTGGAACCGCCCGCCGCGCTGGAGGCTCCCGCCGCCGCGGACGAGGACGACGCCGCCTACGCCGAGCGCGGCTATGCCGACCACGCGTACGCGCCGCAGCCCCGCCCGCTGGACCTGCTGCCCGTCGGCTCGTCCGAAGCCGAGCACGAACTCGAGCACGCGACCGTCCACGAGTACGAGGCGGCACGCGACCACGAGTACGAGGTGCCGCACGGCCATCGGCCGGAGCTCGACCACGATGACGAACCGTTGTCCCGGCATGACGCGGCCCGCGACGACGACTACGCGGGGGCGCGCGGGCACGAGGACGAGTACGCGCAGGGACGCGAGGTGACGCGCGAGGACGACTACGCGGAGGCGCGCGGCGCGTTGCGCCGGGACTACGACGACGCCGCCGATGCGGACGACGTCGACGATGCCGCCGATGAGCAGGACTACGGCGTCGAGTACGCGGAGGAGTACGAGCGCGAGCCGTCCCCTCCGCTCGATCCGCTTCCCGAGCCCCGTCCGGCGCCCGCGCTGCTGCCGACCGACGTCGAACTGGTCAGGCGCCGCGACGCCGAGGACCCCGAGCCCCGCGAGAAGGCCCGGACGACCCGTCCCGACATCGTGGTCCCCGGCGCCGACGACGCCGACGCCGACGACGCCGACGGAGTCGACAGCGCCCGCGAGGCCGACGACGGCGCGGAGGAGCAGGACATTCCGCCCGCTGACCGTGCCGAGGACCCGGACGCGGGCGACGGCGGCGCCCCTCCGGTCCCGCGCGTCCCGCGCCCGTCGCCCAGCCCGGAGGACGAGCGCGAGCCCGGCGAGGGGCGCATCTGGGACTGGAACCCGCCGCCGTCCGGCAACTTCCGCAGCGGACCGACGCCTCCCGCGGAGTAGCGGAACCGCGGTCCGCGCGGCCGCCGGCAGGGGCCGGGATCCCGCGCGCCCGCGGCCGGTCAGAACGCGGAACACTGGGGAAGATATGTCTCCATGACGACGGTTCCGTGGGTGGAGATCGATGAGGACGACGGCTTCGGCATCGAGAACCTGCCGTACGGCGTGTTCTCGCGTCCCGGGGAGATGCCGCGCGTGGGCGTGGCGATCGGGGCGTACGTTCTCGACCTCGCGGGCCTGTCGGCCGCCGGGCTCGTGGAGGACCGGCACTACTTCGCGTCCGGTTCGCTGAACGCCTTCATGGTGGCCGGACGCGCCGCCTGGCAGGCCAACCGCGCCCGCCTCACCGAGCTGCTGACGGACGCGGCGCACCGCGAGCAGGTGGAACCGCACCTGATCCCCGTGGCCGACGTGGAAGTGCTGCGGCCCATCGAAGTAGCCGACTATGTCGACTTCTACTCGTCCGAGCACCACGCGGCCAACGTGGGACGGATCTTCCGGCCGCAGGGCGAGCCGCTCAAGCCGAACTGGAAGCGCCTGCCGGTCGGCTACCACGGGCGCGCCGGGACGGTGTACCCGTCGGGGACGCCGATCGTCCGGCCGTCCGGGCAGCGCATGACCGGGGTGAGCGAGCCGGAACCGTCGTACGGGCCGTCGCTGCGGCTGGACTTCGAGGCGGAGGTCGGGTTCGTCGCGGGCGTCCCGTCGGTGCCCGGGCGGGGCGTCCCGACCGGCGCCTTCCGCGATCACGTCTTCGGGTTCCTGCTGGTCAACGACTGGAGCGCGCGGGATCTGCAGGCCTGGGAGTCGCAGCCGCTCGGGCCGTTCCTCAGCAAGTCGTTCGCGACGTCGATCTCCCCGTGGGTGGTGCCGGTCGCCGCGCTGGAGCACGCGCGCGTGGACCCGCCCGTCCAGGATCCGGAGCCGCTCGGCTACCTGCGCTGCGACGAGCCGTGGGGCCTCGACCTGCGGCTCGAAGTCCTGATCAACGGGCAGGTCGTGTCCGAGCCGCCGTTCGCCGGGATGTACTGGACGGCGCCGCAGCAGCTCGCGCACGCCACGGTGAACGGCGCGCCGCTGCGCACGGGCGACCTGTTCGCGTCCGGGACGGTGTCGGGTCCGGAGCGCGGCCAGCGCGGCTGCCTGCTGGAACTCGGCTGGAACGGCCGCGAGCCGGTGGACCTCGGCGACGGGACGAAGCGGACGTTCCTGGAGGACGGCGACACGGTGACGATCCGCGCGACGGCGCCGGGCGCCTCGGGGTCGGTCATCTCGCTGGGGGAGGTCGTCGGCACGGTGCATCCGGCACTGTCCTGACGGCCCGGTTATCCACAGAACGACGTTCTGATGCCGTTCGCCGCGCACGGCCGTGAACATGGAGGCGCCGGGGTCGGCGTGCGCCGCCGCGGCAGGGGCGAAGACGTACGGTGAAGGGGACGAGGGCGTCCCCGATGGGAGGCGGCGATGCCGTATTACAGGGCCGTGGGGGAGATCCCGCGGAAGCGTCATGTGCAGTTCCGGCGGCCGGACGGCGGCCTGTACGCCGAGGAGCTGATGGGCGAGGAGGGCTTCACGTCCGACTCCAGCCTGCTGTACCACCGGCACGCTCCGACGGCCATCACCAAGAGCGAGGGCGTGCGGGACGCGGCCGCCGACGGCGCCGGGCTCGCCCCCAACCATCCGCTGCAACCGCGTGCCTACCGCACCCAGGACCTGCCCGAGGGCGGCGACGCGGTCCTCGGCCGGCAGGTCCTGTTCGGCAACGACGACGTCACGCTCTCGTTCGTCGCGGCGGACGCCACCAGCGAGCTGTACCGGAACTCGGCCGGCGCCGAGGTCGTGTACGTCCAGGCCGGGCGCGCGCGGGTCGAGACGACCTACGGGGCGCTCGACGTCGGCGAAGGCGACTACGTGGTCATCCCGACCGGGACCATCCACCGCTGGGTGCTGCCGGAACGGGGCGGCGGACCGTCCCTCAAGGCGCTCGTCATCGAGGCCAGGGGGCACATCAGGCCGCCGAAGCGGTACCTGTCGCAGTACGGGCAGTTCCTGGAGCACGCGCCCTACAGCGAGCGCGACCTGCGCGGCCCGTCCGAGCCGCTGCTGGTGGACGGGGGAGAGGTGCCGGTCCTCGTCCGCAACCGGAACGGGCTGTCGCGCCTGACCTACCTGCGGCACCCGTTCGACGTCGTCGGCTGGGACGGTTACCTCTACCCCTACGTCTTCAACATCAACGACTTCGAGCCCGTCGTGAAGCGGACGCACGCGCCGCCGCCCGTCCACCAGACGTTCGAGGGGCCGGGGTTCGTGATCTGCTCGTTCTGCCCGCGGCCCCTCGACTTCGACGATCAGGCCGTGCCGATCCCGTACAACCACCACAACGTCGACAGCGACGAGATGATGTTCTACGTCGCCGGCGACTACTCCGCCCGCAAGGGCTCGGGCATCGGCATCGGCTCCATCTCGCTGCACCCGTCGGGGTTCACGCACGGGCCGCAGCCGGGCGCCGTCGAGGCGGTGGTGGAGGCGGTGAAGCAGGGGCACGACCGCACCACGGAGATGGCCGTCATGGTCGACACGTTCCGGCCGCTGCGCCTCGGCACCGCGGCGCGCCGCTGCGAGGACACCGAGTACGCGTGGACATGGGCGCGCGCCTCCGGCCAGCGGGAGGGCGATGGCTGACCCGTCCGGGCTCGGCGAGCCGGTCCGGACCTTCGACGCGCGGCCGGCCCGGCGCCGCGCGCTCACCTGGCTGATCGCGCTCGCCGCGGCCGTGGTCGCGCTCGTCCCGGCCGCCGTCGCCGCCGTCCTGTCCGGCCGCGCCTGGCTCGGCGCGCCGCTCACCGTGATCGCCATGGGCTGCGCGGCGGCCGCCGGCTGGATCGCGGGCCGCGGCATCGTGTGGCGGCGCGCCCCCGTGGTGCACCTGTTCACCGGCGGCATCGTGGTCTCCCCGGCTCCCGGGCCTGCGGGCGCCGGGCGCAAGGGTTCCGGTGCGCTGACACGCACACGTCCTGCCGTCGCCGACCCGCCTGGCGACGGTGACACCTGGGGCGATGCCGCGCCCGAGGCGCTGGCGGCCGGCGGCCTCGACGGCGACGCCGGCGTGTTCATGTGGGACGACCTGGTCTCGGTGACGGTCTCCGGCGTCCGGCCGTGGGGCGGGGCCGCTCCACCGTCGGGCGGCGCCGGCCCGGCGAACGGGACCCGATGGCGCTTCACGGTCGTGAGCTCGGACGGACGCGTCCTGCGCTTCGGCGACGAGCTGCCCGGCGTCCGGGCGCTCGGCGAGACGGTCGCCGCCGAGGTGACGCGCCGCGCGGTGCCCCGGCATCTCGCGGCGGTCAAGGCGGGCGAGGCCGTGCGGCTGGGGCCGTTCACCGTCGACCTGGACGGCGTCGAGAAGGACGGGCAGCGGGTCCCGTGGCAGGCGGTCCGCGAGGTCGGGATCGGCGACGGGCTGGTGACCGTGCGCTCGTACGGCGGCCGTCCCGACCTGGCCGCGGTCGCCGGCCACATGCCGGACGCCCTGCCCTTCACCCTGCTCTGCTCCGAGATCAAGGAAATGCTCGGCCCCGCCTAGCCCGCGCCCCGGCCGTCTCCTCTGATCCGTGCCAGACCGCTCGACGCCGCCCCGGCCGCGCACAGCCTGCGCCAACGCGCCGCCATCGTGCCGCCCAGCCACTGGCGTTGCTGCGGAGTGGGATGGGTGGCGATGTCTTGCGGGAGGTTTGGCGGGGTGGGGTGGGGCGGGGTGCTGGAGGCCGGGGGTTGGGGGATTTGGGGGAAGCAGAGATTTCTTCGGGGAGGATGTCGAGGAACCGGCCGCGGCTCCGATCCATGGGTGACGTGCGGCCGCCGAGGGCCGCCCCGACACCGCGTGCGGCCCCGACAAGCCGCACCAGAACGAGGAGACACCGTGAAGTACATGCTGCTGATCTTCAACCGGCCGGGGTTCGTCGAGGAGCTGACCGAGCAGGAGCGGCAGGAGCTGTTCGGCGAGGTCGACGAGATCATGAAGGAGATCACCGAGCGCGGCGAGCTGGTCGTGACCGAGGCGCTCGCCGACCCGTCGACCACCAAGGTCGTGCGGGAGAAGGACGGGCTGCCCGCGGTGACCGACGGCCCGTTCGTGGAGGCGAAGGAGCACCTCGCCGGGTACCTCACCGTCGACTGCGAGAGCCTGGAGCGGGCCGTGGAGATCGCTTCGCGCTGGCCGGACGTCCGGTTCGGCGGGCGGATGGAGGTCCGTCCCGTCATGCACCACGCGGGGAGCGAGATGTGACGGTGCCCGTCGCGGTCGAGGACCTGCTGCGCGAGCTCGCGCCGCAGGTCCTCGGGACCCTCGTCCGCCGGCACGGCGTGTTCGACCAGTGCGAGGACGCCGTCCAGGAGGCGCTGCTCGCCGCGGCCGTCCAGTGGCCGGACGAGGGCGTCCCGCAGAACCCGCGCGGCTGGCTGCTGACCGTCGCGACGCGCCGGCTCACCGACCAGTGGCGCAGCGAGCGCGCGCGCCGCGACCGGGAGGCCGCCGTGGCGCTGCGCGAGGTGCCGGCCGGCGAGGACGGCCCCGGCGAGGACCGGCCCGGCGACCGCGACGACACGCTCACCCTGCTGTTCCTCTGCTGCCATCCCGCGCTGACGCCGTCCTCGCAGGTCGCGCTCACCCTCCGCGCGGTCGGCGGGCTGACGACCGCGCAGATCGGGCGGGCGTTCCTGGTGCCGGAGGCGACGATGGCGCAGCGGATCAGCAGGGCCAAGCAGCGGATCAAGGCGACCGGCGCCCGGTTCGCGCCGCCGCCCCCGGCCGAGCGCGACGACCGCCTCCGCGCGGTCCTGCAGGTCCTGTACCTGATCTTCAACGAGGGGTACACCGCGTCCAGCGGCCCGGACCTGCAGCGCGCCGACCTGACCGCGGAGGCGATCCGGCTGGCGAGGGCCGTGCACCGGCTGCTGCCCGGCGACGGGGAGGTCACCGGCCTGCTCGCCCTGATGCTGCTGACCGACGCGCGCCGGCCCGCCCGCACCGGCGCCAACGGCCTGCTCGTCCCGCTGTCCGAGCAGGACAGGACGCGCTGGGACGCCGAGGCCATCGCCGAGGGCACCCGGCTGATCACCGACGCCCTCACCTGGTCGCCGCCCGGCCCGTACCAGGTGCAGGCCGCGATCGCCGCCGTCCACGCGGAGGCGGCGCGGCCCGAGGACACCGACTGGCCGCAGATCCTCGCCCTGTACCGGCTGCTGTCGCACCTGGCGCCGAACCCGATGGTCACGCTGAACGAGGCCGTCGCGCTCGCGATGGCGCACGGCCCGCGCGCCGGCCTGGACCTGCTGGCGACCCTGGACGGCGACGAGCGGCTGTCCGAGCACCACCGGCTCGCGGCCGTCCGCGCCCACCTGCTGGAGCAGGCGGGCGACGTCGACGCCGCCCGCGACGCCTACCGCGCCGCCGCCCGGGGGACCACCAGCCTCCCCGAGCAGCGCTATCTCGAAGCCCGCATCGCACGACTCGACGGAGAAGACCACGATGGAAACGACGACGCGAACCCTTGACGTCCCCGGCGCCTCCTTGCACTACGAGGTGCGCGGGTCCGGGCCCGTCCTGCTGCTGATCTGCGGCGGGATCTACGACGCGGCGGGCTACGCCGGCCTCGCCGGCCTGCTCGCCGACCGGTACACGGTCGTCACCTACGACCGGCGCGGCAACTCCCGCAGCCCGCTCACCGGCCCGCCCGAGCGCCAGGAGATCGCCGTCCACGCCGACGACGCGTCCCGGCTGCTCGGCGAGGTGGCGGACGGTCCCGCCTACGTGTTCGGCAACAGCTCCGGCGCGCAGATCGCGCTCGAACTGGCGGCGCGGCATCCGGAGCAGGTCCGCGCGCTCGTCGCCCACGAGCCGCCGCTGCTGAGGCTGCTGCCGGACGCCGACCACTGGGAGTCGGTCATCGCGGACGTCGAGCGCGCCTACGAGGACGGCGGCGTGGGCCCGGCGATGGGCGTCTTCGGCGCCGCCATGGGCATGTCCGGCGGCGACGAGCCCGAGAGCGCAGGCGAGCCCGGGAGCGCAGGTGAGTCCGGGAGCGCAGGCGAGTCCGGGAGCGAGGGAGAGCCCGGGGACGCGGGGGAGGCCGAGAGCGCCGGGGAGGCCGCGGGGTCCTCGGAGGCCGCCGAGGCGCCGGGCCCCGAGATGCTGGAGATGTTCGCGCGGTTCGAGAAGAACACCGACTTCTTCGCCGGCTACGAGGTGCCCGGCTTCGGGCGCCACGTCCTCGACGTCGCGGCGCTGCGCGAGTCCCCGGTCCGGATCACGGTCGCCGTCGGCGCGGAGTCCGCCGGCGAGCCGCCGCACCGGGCCGGCCTCGCCCTGGCCGAGCGCCTCGGGAAGCCCGCCGAGACCTACCCCGGCGACCACGGCGGCTTCGGCGCCGAGGCCCCCGCCTTCGCGGACCGCCTCGCCAAGGCCTTCACCTCCTGAATGCGGGAGAGCGCCCCCGGCCCCCTCCAGGCCGGTTCGGAGGGGGCCGGCAGTTCGGGGCGCGGGTGTGCGAGAGTCCGCGCGGGCCGGGGCGGATCCAATAGCCTGTGATTGTGAGTCTGCGCCTTTACGACACCGGTACCCGTAGCGTCCGCACGTTCGAGCCCCTGGAAGAGGGCCGCGTGGGGATGTACGTGTGTGGTGCGACGCCGCAGGCTTCTCCCCACATCGGTCATCTGCGGTCCGGCGTGATCTACGACGTGCTGCTGCGCTGGCTGCGCGCGTCCGGCTACGAGGTGACGTTCGCGCGCAACGTCACCGACGTCGACGACAAGATCATCGCGGTGGCGGCGGAGCGGGGCGTGCCGTGGTTCGCGGTCGCCGAGGGCAACCAGCGGGTCTTCACGCAGGGCTACGACCTGCTCGGCTGCCTGCCGCCGACGATCGAGCCGCGCGCCACCGGGCACGTCCCGGAGATGATCGTGCTGATCCGGCGGCTGATCGAGAAGGGGCACGCCTACACGGCGGCCGGCGACGTGTACTTCGACGTGAAGTCGTGGGCCGACCACTACGGCGAGCTGTCGAACCAGCGGCTGGAGAACATGCGGCCGACCGGCGACACCCCGAACGAGGACGCCAAGCGCGACCCCCGCGACTTCGCCCTGTGGAAGGGCGCGAAGCCCGGCGAGCCCGCCTGGGAGACGCCGTGGGGCGACGGGCGGCCCGGCTGGCACCTGGAATGCTCGGCGATGGCGACCAAGTACCTCGGGCCCGTCTTCGACATCCACGGCGGCGGCGTCGACCTGATCTTTCCGCACCACGAGAACGAGATCGCCCAGTCGCGCGCGGCGGGCGACGGGTTCGCGCGCTACTGGCTGCACAACGGGCTGCTGACGGTGGACGGCGAGAAGATGAGCAAGTCCGTCGGGAACGTGGTGCTGCTGCCCGACCTGCTCGGGAAGGCGCGTCCGGCGGAGATCCGCTACTACCTGGCCTCCGCGCACTACCGGTCGCTGATGGACTACACCGACGCCGCGCTGGCCGAGGCGGTGTCGGCCTACCAGCGCATCGAGGGGTTCGTGACGCGGGCGAGCGAGGTCGTCGGCGCGGGCGAGCCGGCGGGTTCGGTGCCGGAGGCGTTCGCGGCGGCGATGAACGACGACCTCGGCGTCCCGCAGGCGCTCGCGACGCTGCACGAGACCGTCCGCGAGGGCAACAGCGCGCTGGCGGCCGGGGACGAGGACGCGGTCCGCAGGGACCTGGCGTCCGTCCGGGCGATGGCCGGGGTGCTGGGCCTCGACCCGCTGTCGGAGCAGTGGACGCAGGGCGGCGGCGACGATCTGCGTCCCGTCGTGGACGCCCTGGTCGCGGTGGCCCTGGAGCAGCGGCAGGCGGCGCGGGCCCGCAAGGACTACGCGTCCGCCGACGCGATCCGCGACGGCCTCGCCGACGCCGGCATCGTCGTCGAGGACACCCCGCACGGCGCCCGCTGGGAGCTCAAGCGCGACTGACCGCGCCGAACCCCCGTGGGCGGGCGCTCATGGCGGGCGCCGGTTCGCTCCGGCGGGCGCCGCGCACTGGCCGCGGCGGATAAAATTGGACGTTCGCGGGCGTCCGCATGTGCGCGCCCCGGAGATCTCAGCCGCCCGACAAGCCGCGAGGGCGAGCACGCAATCGTCGCGAGGGGCGTACCGAACAATGGCCAAGCGCAAGGGCAAGGGTCCCACCCCCAAGGCCGAGGACCGGCACTGGCACGGCAAGCGCCAGAAGGCGCGGGCCGTCAAGAACGCCAAGCGGACCGGCACCCAGACCATGGGCCCGGGCGCGCGCGCGGCGCGGGCCGCTGAGGGCCGCCCGGCCGCGACGGGACGCCCCGCCGGGGCGCGCCGCGCGAACGGCGAGGTCCCCGAGCTGGTCACCGGCCGGAACCCGGTCGTGGAGGCGCTGCGCGCCGGGGTGCCCGGCAGCACGCTGTACGTGTCGTCGGGCACGGACGAGCGGGTCCGCGAGTCGATCCAGCTCGCCGCCGACCGCGGCATCCCGCTGCTGGAGACCGGCAAGAACGAGCTGGACCGGCTGACCGACGGGGCCGTCCACCAGGGCATCGCGCTACAGGTCAGGCCGTACCGGTACGCGCACCCGGACGACCTGCTCACCGGGACGGCGCCGCTGATCGTCGCGGTCGACGGGATCACCGACCCGCGCAACCTCGGCGCGATCGTCCGGTCCGCGGCGGCGTTCGGCGCCACCGGCGTGGTGGTGCCGGAGCGGCGCGCCGCGGGGGTGAACGCGGGCGCGTGGAAGTCGTCCGCGGGGACGCTCGCGACGATCCCGGTCGCGCAGGCGACGAACCTGGCGCGGCAGCTGAAGGCGTACCAGAAGGCCGGCTGCTTCGTCGCCGGGCTCGACGCGCGCGGCGGCGTGACCGTCGCCGACATGGAGATCGCGGCCGGGCCGTTCGTGCTGGTCGTGGGCTCGGAGGGCAAGGGGCTCGGGCGGCTCGTCGCCGACACCTGCGACATGCTCGTCACGATCCCGATGCCGGGCAAGGCCGAGTCGCTGAACGCCGGGGTGGCCGCCGGGATCGCCCTGTACGAGGTCAGCCGCCTGCGCTCCTGACGGCCGGCGGCCCCTGACGGGCCGCGTTCCTGACGGGCTGCGTTCCTGACGGGCTGCGTTCCTGACGGGCCCCGTTCCTGGGGCCCTGCGTTCCTGGGGCCCTGCGCTCAGCGGGGCGCGGTGGGTCGCGGCGGTCAGGGGGCGCTGTTGCCGGGGCGTTCCTTGAGCATGGCCGTGTACTGGGCGCGGTCGTTGCTGCGCGGTCGGGCGCCGGAGGCCCGCTAGGGACACGTTGCGTCCCCTACCGGCAGCGCAAGGTCACGGCCGCGGCATTGTGACGCGGATCGCTCTCTTTTCGTAAATAATCTCAACGTTCAGAGGATTGACGGTGAGGTAAGCCACGCGCCGCCCTCTCGACGTTGAGACAGACCAAGGAAGGGTGATCCCGATGACCGCCATCGCGGCCCCCCGATCCCTCCGCGACCGCTACGCCGCCGACCTCGGCCTCGCGGCGCTCGCGCCCGCGAGCTGGGGCACCACCTACGTCGTCACCACCACGCTGCTCCCCGACGGCCGACCGCTGCTCGCCGCCACGATGCGCGCCCTGCCCGCCGGGCTGGTGCTCCTCGCCGCCAACCGCCGCCTCCCGAAGGGGTCCTGGTGGTGGAAGTCCGCCGTCCTCGGCGTCCTCAACTTCGGCGCCTTCTTCCCGCTGATCTTCTTCGCCGCCTACCGGCTGCCCGGCGGCGTCGCCGCCACCATCGGATCCGTCCAGCCCCTGGTCGTCGCGGTGCTGTCGCTGCTCGTCCTGCACGCCCGCCCCGCCCGCGCCGTGCTGTACTCGGCGATCGCCGGCACCGGCGGCGTCGCGCTGCTCACCCTCACCGGCGACGCCCGCCTCGACCCGGTCGGCATCGGCGCCATGCTCACCGCCACCTCGCTGATGGCCACGGCGATCGTGCTCGCCAAGAAGTGGGGACGGCCCGAGTCCCCGATCGTCATGACGGGCTGGCAGCTCACCGTCGGCGGCCTCGTCCTCGCCCCGTTCACCCTCGCGTTCGAAGGCGTCCCCGCGTCGCTTACCGGCCAGAACGTCCTCGGCTTCCTCTACCTCGGCATCGTCGGGACCGCCGTCGCGTACGCCCTCTGGTTCCGTGGCATCGACCGGCTGCCGCCCACCTCGGTCTCCCTGCTCGGCCTCACCAACCCGATGGTCGCGACCCTCGCCGGGCTGCTGATCCTCGGCCAGACCCTCACCGCCTGGCAGATCGTCGGGTTCACCGTCGCGCTCGGCGCCCTCGTCGCCGGCCAGGCCCTCAACCGCCGGTCATGAACCGCCGCCCTGCAGCACGCCGAGGCGCCGCCGCTCCAGGAACGCGATCTCGACCTCGTCCTGTGTGCGCGCGAGCGCCTCACCGTAGGCCTTGGCGGCCTCCGCGTCCCGCCCCGACCGCCGCAGCAGATCCGCACGGATCGCATGGAACAGGTAGTAGCGGTCGAGGTCGAGGGCCTCGACCAGCGGAAGCGCCGCGTCCACCCCCTCCACCTCCGCCACCGCGACCGCCCGGTTCAACGCCACCACCGGACTCGGCGCCACCGCCATGAGCTGGTCGTACAGCGCGAGCACCTGCCGCCAGTCCGTCGGCGGACGGCTGTGCACCGCGTTGATCGCCGCCTGAACCTGGTACGGCCCCGGACGGTTCCGCCGCAGGCACCACCGCACCAGCTCCCGCCCCTCCTCCGCCATCGCCCCGTCCCAGAGCCCCGGATCCTGATCCGCGAGCAGCACCAGCTCACCGCCCCGCACCCGCGCCGCCCGCCGCGACTCCACCAGCAGCATCAACCCGAGCAGCCCCCGCACCTCCGGCTCGTCCGGCAGCAGCTCCAGCAGCACCCGGCCCAGCCGGATCGCCTCCGCCGCCGTCGCCTCCCGCCGGTACCCCTCGTTGAACACCAGGTAGACCACCGCGAGGACCCCCGCCAGCCGCCCCGGCAGCTCCTCCGCCTCCGGCACCCGGTACGGGACCCGCGCCTCCCGGATCCGCGCCTTCGCCCGCACCAGCCGCTGCGCCATCGTCCTCTCCGGCACCAGGAACGCCCGCGCGATCTCCGCCGTCGACAGCCCGCCCACCATCCGCAACGTCAACGCCACCCGCGCCGCCATCCCCAGCACCGGATGGCAGCACGTGAACAGCAGCCGCAACCGGTCGTCCCCGACGGCCGGCTCCGGTTTCGCCTCCGCCGGACCGCTCAGCAGCACCGCCTGCGCGTGCTTCCCCGCCCGCGCGCCCTCCCGCCGCAGCCGGTCGATCGCCCGGTTCCGCGCCGTCGTGATGATCCACCCCGCCGGGCTCGGCGGCGGCCCGTCCACCGGCCACCGCCGCACCGCCTCGGCGAACGCGTCCTGCACGGCCTCCTCCGCGACGTCCAGATCCCCGAACGCCCGGACCAGCACCGCCACCGCGCGGCCGTGCTCCTCCCGGAACGCCCGCTCGACGTCGTCAGCACTCACCCTGGAAGGGTCGCACCTCCACCGGCAGCCCCGTCACCCGCGAGTACCGCCCGGCCCACCACAGCGCCTCGTCCTGGGTCTCCATCTTGACGATCGTGAACCCGCCGACGTGCTCCTTGCTCTCGGTGTATGGCCCGTCCGTCGCGATCACGTCATCGCCCTCGACCCGCACCACCGCGCTGTCGCCCGGCTCGTGCAGCGGGCACCCGAACACCCACGCCTCCGACAGCTCCAGCTCCCGCCGGATCTCCCCGAGCTGCTCCATCACCTTCTCCAGCTCCTCCGGCGGCGGCTTCTCGCCCACGGGCTGGATGATGTTGAACACGTACCGCTTCATGCGTCCTCCTGTTTCCGATAGGTCGCGATGACGACCCCGGTCGTCGTCGTGACGGCGTCCACCAGCCGCAGGTTCTCCGAGAACCCCGCGAACAATCGCCGCCCCGTCCCCAGCACCACCGGATGGGTCTGCAGCAGGTACTCGTCCACCAGCCCCAGCCGCGCCAGCGACCCCACGAGCTCCCCGCTGCCGAGCACCGTCAGCCCCACCTCCCGCTCCTTGATCCCCGCCGCCGCGGCGACGTCGTCCACGAGCACCGAGTTCTGCCACGGCAGCGGCTCCCGCAGCGTCCGCGACACGACGTACTTGCGCGTCCGGTTCAGCACCTCGGTGTACGGGTTGTCCTTCCGCGCGGGCCACACGGCGCGGAAGTCCTCGTACGTCCGCCGGCCGAGCAGGATCGCCCCGTCCCCGCCCATCCGCTTGCCCATCTCGGACGCCATGACCTCGTCATTCCCGGGAATCCCCCAACCACCGTGCGGGAACCCGTCCCGTTCGTCCTCGTCCGCCCGCGCCGGCGCCTGCATCACCCCGTCGAGCGTCACGTGCTCCACTACGGTCAACTTCCCCACGAGCCGATCTCCTCACCTTCGGGCCGGCCCACCGCCGCCCCCTCGCCCCCTACACGAAGACCGTCCCCCCATATCGACACCGGCACCGCGGATTCTTCAGCCACCTCCACGCGCCCGCTGGACGAGCATCGGCACCAGCCGCTCCCTCCACGTAGGCAGATGGACGGACCCGCTGGACATCCCGCCGTGCGCGAACTCCTCCCGGTACACGTGCTCCTCACGCGCCGTCCTCAGATCCACGCCCACCACGACGCGAAAAGCATCGAGCAGCAAGCCCTCGACCTCGCTCGCCTCGGCCGGCACAGGCGTCCCCCGCAGACGTTCCTGAAGTGCCCGCCACACATACGGATCTCCCCGAAGCCCCCACCGCTCCGGCTGTACCTCGAACAACTCATCCATCATCACGCCCCCATACTCCCGCCGCGGGTGGTCCCGGTGGGCGGGGAGCGGAACTCATCCCGGTGGCATCGCTCGGGCTTCGTCGCGGGCTTGGACGTGGAGGAACGCCTCGGCGAGAGCGGTCACGTGGCGGCGCTTCCAGACGAGGACGTGCGGCCGGTGGACCACAAGCCGGGTCAGGCGGATCGTCGCGAGGAAGGCACCGGCGCGAGCGACGGCGGTCTCCGGGAGCAGCGCGATGCGCGGCTGTGACGGAGCAGGTCGGTGAGGGTGTTGAGGTCGTTGGTCTCCGCCTGGATCCGAGGCGTGAAGCCAACCTCGGCGCAGGCGGCCTCCAAGGCCGCGCGCAACTCGGTCCCCTGGGTGAGCGTGAGAAAAGGCATCAGCGAGTGCGGCGGGAGGAGATTGGGCGAGCGGATGGTCTGCGGCCACGGCCAGCACGAGCGGTTCGGCGGCAAGCGACCAGGAACCGATTAACCCCAGCACTGCACATCTGTAGACCCAAAGGCGAGAACGCCTCTGTGGCCGGATAAAGACAGATGTCCCGGCGGACGTGAACGGGCTGCGGATGGCGGGCGTCTCAGGTGCGCGTCACTCGAATTCTGCGCTGGGAGGCCTGAAGCGTGTATCCGCCACCGCCCCGGACGCCGGCCCCGCCGCCGCATCAGCCGCACCACATTCCCACTGGTGGTGTCATCGTGCTTGTCGCCCTGGCCTTGGTCGTCGGCATCGGAATCGGTGCGGGTGCCAAAGGATCGGGTGACGACCCGCCGGCGACTTCCGCCGCAGCGCCGATGCCGATCCCCTCCACGGTGACGGTGACGATCACCGAGTACGAGGACGCCGTTCTCCCCTCCAAGGCGCCCGCGAAAGCGAAGCCCCGACCGAAGCCGCACCCGACGAAAGAGGCGCCGGCCGCACCGAAGACCGACCCGCGTTTCGCAACCTGCGCAGCGGCGAAAGCGCACGGATACGGCCCGTACGTTGAGGGCGTGGACCCCGAGTACTCCTGGTACATCGACCGCGACGGCGACGGCACCGTCTGCGAATAGCGGGTCAGCGCCGCTTTCGCGGAAAACGGCCGCTCCGGCCGACCAGTGCGGTAATCGCGCGCGGCTCGATGCCGATTCGCCGCCCTCTACGGCCGGGTCAGGGTGGCCATCACGCGATCCGGTTCCCAGTGGGCGCGGAACGAGGTGATCAGGCCCTCCTCATCCACCGTGTAGACGGTCAGGCAGTCGATCGTCATGGTGGTCCCGCCGTCCAGCGTCACGGTGATGGTGACGACGTTGGCGCAGGCGGGGCCGTTGGCGAACGAGTCGCTCACCCGGAAGTGGTACTCGCGCACCCGGGCGATGTTCTCGTCCCAGAACCGCTCGATCCCGTCCGGCCCGCGGTGCCCCTTGCCCTCCGGATCGAGCATCGAGGGGCCGACGGGGTCCTCGATGACGGCGTCCGGGCCGAACAGGGCGAGCCACTCCTGCTTGCGCCCGGCGGCGGCCGCGTCCATCGCCGCGCGCACGGCCCGGCGTGCGGGGTGGTCGCCGTCCGGCGCGTCCCAGGTGACTGCGGTCATGGTGGAAACTGTAACGTGTTCTCGTTTCCGGTCAACGGCCTCCCCGTCCGGGGCGGCACCTTGATCCCCCTCCCGTGAGCGGAAGGGGGCTCTGAAAGTGGGAGCCGGCGAGGGGACTTGAACCCCTAACCTTCTGTTTACAAGACAGATGCTCTGCCAATTGAGCTACGCCGGCGGGCTCGTCCCGCATCGTAGTCGACCGCGGCGGGGGTTCGCGCGGGGGTTTCGGGGCGGCGGCGCAGGTGATTCGCGGTGGTGAGCGGGCACAGGGCGTACGTGAACATTACGGGGATCATCACCGCGATCGTCATCGGCGCGATCATCGGGGCGCTGGGGCGGTTGCTGCTGCCGGGACGGCAGCCCATCGGGATCGTGCTGACCGTGCTGATCGGGATCGTCGCGGCGATCGTGGGGACCGCGATCGCGCAGAAGGCCGGCGTCGCCACGACGTCCGGGATCGACTGGATCGAGCTGGTCTTCCAGGTCGGGCTGGCCGTGATCGGGGTCGCGGCCGTCGCGGCGTGGCGGCGGAACCGGCGGCGTACGAGATGAGCTAGCGGGAGCCCAGGGCCTTCGTGGTCTTGGGGGTGGGGGCGCCGCCGGGGCGGCGTTCCGGGGTGGGGCTGAGGAAGCCCTTCTTGCGGGCCAGGTGCACCCAGTTCGCGGCGGCGCGCCAGGGGGCGCCGCAGGCGTCGGCGAGCATGTGGACGGGGTTGGGGTAGCCGAGGTCGACGTAGGCGCAGTAGACGGCCGCGACGAGGGCGAAGAACTCGTCGGGGCGGCCCTTGCGGCCCGGACGGGGCGCCGCCTCGACCATGCGGCGGATCTCGCGGGCCTCGGCGACGGGGAGCGCGGTGGTGCGGGCGGCGTGCAGGACGTCGCTGGTCAGCTCCGGGAGCGGGACGGCCCGGAGGGTGCCGGTGGTGAGGCCGCGGGAGACGAGGCGGGGGTCCGCGTCGGGGTGCGGGCGGATCGTCATCTCGGTGGGGCCGCCGGTCGCCGGGGCGGGCCAGCGGAGGGTGATCTCCCAGGCGCCCACGCGGATGCGCCGCTCGACCGTCATGCCGACATACTGTCAAACATTCGCGCAATTGCGCAATTGTTGTGACGTGCGAGACTGGGGCGGTGAGCGGGAGCGGGGGAAGATGAGCGACGACCTGGCGCTGTCGCCGGCGCTGCTCCAGGAGGCGGCGGGCCGGTTCGGGATGCTGGCGGCCACGACGCGGCTGCACATCGTGTGGGTGCTGACGCACGGGGAGCGGGACGTCAGCTCGCTGGCCGACGAGGTGGACGGGACGGTGGCGGCGGTCAGCCAGCACC
This sequence comes from Actinomadura sp. NPDC048394, assembly GCF_040651755.1. Lineage (NCBI taxonomy): Bacteria > Bacillati > Actinomycetota > Actinomycetes > Streptosporangiales > Thermomonosporaceae > Actinomadura > Actinomadura sp. NPDC048394. The sequence goes on from NZ_JBEZJL010000003.1 coordinate 179,732, forward strand.
TGGCGAAGCTGAAGCTGGCCGGGCTGGTGCGGGCGCGCAGGGAGGGCCGGCACCAGTTCTACGTGGTCGACGATCCGCACGTGGCGGCGATCGTCCGGCAGATGGTCGCGCATCTGCGGGGTGACGCCGGACGCGCCCGTGGTCTGGGCGCCTGACCCGCCCGTCGCGGCGCCGCCCGGTCCGGACGGTGCGGCGACCGCCGGCGCGGAGGGGCTGCGGGAGTGCGCGGTGCAGCCGCCGCTGGCGGTGCTGCGGCGGTGGGAGACCTCGCCGAAGGGCCTGGACGAGGCGGAGGCGCAGGACCGGCTGCTGCGGTTCGAGGACGGGCCGCGGCGCCGGGCGCGGCGGCTGGGCGGGGCGGTCGCGGCGCCGTTCGCGGTGGTGCTGGCCTTCCTCGCGGTCGTGTCGGCGCTGACGGGGGACGTGCGGGGCGCGATCCTGATCTGCGCGCTGGCGGTGTTCAGCGGGGCGATGCGGTACCGGCAGGAGGCGCGGTCGGGGCGCGCGGCGGCGGCGCTGCGGACGATGGTGACGACGACGGCGACGGTGCTGCGGCGGGCGCGGCCGGGGGCGGAGCCGGTGGCCAGGGAGGTGCCGGTCGACCAGGTCGTGCCGGGCGACGTGGTGCTGCTGGGCCCGGGCGACGTGGTGCCGGCGGACCTGCGGCTGCTCAACTCGGTGGACCTGGAGATCAACCAGGCGATGCTGACCGGGGAGTCGCTGCCGGCGGGCAAGCACGCGGCGTGGACGGACGCGCCGGAGGGCCGTCCGGGCGACCTGTTCGACCATCCGCGGCTGTGCTTCATGGGGACCACGGTGGTCAGCGGCACCGGCACGGCGGTGGCGGTCGCGACCGGCGCGCGGACGTACTTCGGGGCGGCGAACCGGGAGCGGCCGGGGCGCGGGACGGAGACGGCGTTCGACCGGGGCGTGCGGGTGGTGTCGTGGACGCTGGTCGCGGCGATGCTGGCGGCGCTGCCCGCGGTTGTGGCGGTCGCGGGGGTGCTGCGCGGCGACTGGTACCACGCGCTGCTGCTGGCGATCGCGGTGGCGGTCGCGGCGACGCCGGAGATGCTGCCGCTGGTGGTGACGGCGCTCCTGGTGCGGGGCGCGAAGGGGCTGGCGGGCCGGCAGGTGATCGTCAAGCGGCTGCCGGCGGTGCACGACCTCGGCGCGATGGACACGCTGTGCGTGGACAAGACGGGCACGCTGACCGAGGAGCACGTGGCGCCGGCGTGCCATCTCGATCCGTTCGGCCGGACGGATCCGGAGGTGCTGCGGTGGGCGCGGGTGAACGCGCTGTGGTCGGTGGAGCTGGCGGGGCGGCTCGTCGGGGACGCGATCGACGAGGCGCTGCTGCAGGACGCGGGGAACCTGGGCGGGCCGTCCGGCGTGGCCGCGATCCCGTTCGACTACGCGCGTCGGCGCGCGACCGTCCTGCTCGAAGGCGGGCGGCTGGTGGTGAAGGGGGCGGTCGAGGACGTCCTGAACCTGTGCACGGCCGCCGGTGACCGGGTCCTGGACGCGGAGGAGCGCGCGCGGCTGCTGCGGCTGGACGACCGGTGGGCGGCGGACGGGGTGCGGCTGCTCGCGGTGGCGGTGGGGACGCGGACGCGCCGCGGCCCGCTGACCCCGGCGGACGAGCAGGACCTGACGCTGGCGGGGTTCGTCGGCTTCCGGGACCGGCTGGATCCGGCGGCGCCGGCGGCGGTGCGGGGGCTGCGGCGGCGCGGCGTCGCGCTGGTGATGATCACGGGCGACCATCCGCTGGTGGCGCGGCGGATCTGCCGGGACGCGGGGATCGCGGTGTCGGGGGTGGTGCTCGGCCGCGAGGCGGTCGACCTGGACGACGCGGAGCTGGCGCGGCTGGCCGGCGCGGGGACGCTGTTCGCGCGGGTGGGGCCGCCGCAGAAGGCGCGGATCGTGCGGGCGCTGCAGCAGGCGGGCCGGACGGTCGGGTATCTCGGCGACGGGGTGAACGACGCGCCGGCGCTGCGGGCGGCGGACGTCGGGATCACCGTGCGGGGCGCGGCGGACCTGGCCCGGGAGTCGGCGGACGTGGTCCTGGTCCGCCCGGATCTGGGCCTGCTGGAGCAGGCGATCGTGGCGGGCCGCCGGACGTTCGCGAACACGGTGAAGTACGTGAAGATCGCGCTGACGTCGAACGTGGGGAACGTGGTGTCGCTGCTGGCGGCGAGCGCGATGCTGCCGTTCCTGCCGATGCTGCCGCTGCAGGTGCTGGTGCAGAACGTCTGCTTCGACCTGTCGCAGCTGGCGCTGGTGCGCGACCGGGTGGACGAGGCGCAGATCCGGAGCCCGCGGACGTTCGACGTCCGGGACCTGGCGCGGTTCGTGGCGTGCCTCGGGCCGGTCGGGGCGCTGTTCGACCTGGCGGCGCTGGCGCTGTTCTGGTGGCTGCTGGACGCGCACGGCGGCGCGGCGGGGCGGGAGCTGCTGCGGTCCGGCTGGTTCGCGGAGAACCTGGTCGCGCAGGGCCTGGCGATGCTGCTGCTGCGCCGGCGGGGCCGGGACGGGCCGCGGGCGGGGCGGACGATCGTCGCGACCGCCGCGGCGCTCGGGCTGTCGGGGCTGCTGCTGCCGTTCACGCCGCTCGGCGGGGTGCTGCGGCTGGAGCCGCTGCCGTTCGAGGCGGTCCCGATCCTGGCGGGCGTGATGACCGGGTACGTCCTCGCGACGGTCGCGGCGCGGCACGTCTACCAGCGCGTTTTCGGTAAATGGCTCTGACGGCCTTGTAAGCGGCGGGTCCCTGCGGTCAGCTGGAACGCGGGAGGCGACGATGACCGAAGGGAAGGGCACGGCGGGGCCTTCGGGCCTGGAGGCGGCGCGCTGGTGGGCGCGGATGATGCGCGACCCGATGGACGCCTACGGGGCGCTGTTCCGCCGGTACGGGGACGCGGTGCGGCTCCCGCGCGACCGGCGGCGGGCGCTGTTCCTGCTGTCGCGGCCGGAGCACGCCGAGCACGTCCTCGTCGCGAAGCAGGACAACTACGTCAAGGCGTTCACGTACCGGCCGCTGCGGGTGTTCCTCGGCGACGGGCTGCTGACGAGCGAGGGCGAGACGTGGCGGCGGCACCGGCGGCTCGTGCAGCCGGTCTTCGCGCAGCGCCATCTCGCCGCGTTCGCGCCGGGGATGGCCGGGGTCGCGGCGCGGGCGGTCGTGCGGTGGCCGGACGGCGTGACGCTCGACGCCGCCGCGCACATGCGCCGGGTGACGCTGGACATCGTCGGGCGGGTGCTGTTCGGCAGCGACCTCGCGGCCGAGTCGGACGCGACCGGGCGGGCGCTCGCGGACCTGCAGCGCAGCGCCGTGATCGGCCTCGGCGCGACGTTCCTCGGCGACGCGGGGCTGCGGCGGGCGTTCCGGCTGGTGCCGGGCGCGCAGCGGGCGGGCGCGCAGCTCGACGGGATGGTCCTGCGGGTGATCGAGGAGCGCCGCGCGGCGGGTCCCGGCGGCGAGCCGGACCTGCTGGACCTGCTGATGCGGGACGGCGACCCGCCGCTGTCGGACGCGGAGCTGCGCGACGAGGTGCTGACGCTGCTGCTCGCCGGGCACGAGACGACCGCGGCGGCGCTGACCTGGACGCTGATCCTGCTGTCGCGGTATCCGGCGGCGCGCGACCGGCTGGAGGCGGAGGTCGACGACGTCCTCGGCGGCCGCGTTCCCAGCGCCGACGACCTGGACACTGCCGACCTGGACGCGGCCGACCTGGACGCGGCCGATCTGGACCGGTTGCCGTGGACGCGGGCCGTCCTGTCGGAGTCGATGCGGCTCTGCCCGCCCGCGTGGACGATCGAGCGGGACGCGGTCGCCGACGACGACGTCGCGGGCGCGGAGGTGACGGCGGGTTCGACGGTGGCGATCTCGCCCTACCTGCTGCACCGGAACCCGGACCTGTGGCCGGATCCGGAGGGGTTCCGGCCGGAGCGGTTCCTCGGCGAGCAGGACCGCCCGCGCCACGCGTACCTGCCGTTCGGCGGCGGCCGGCGGATCTGCGTCGGGGCGGGCTTCGCGATGATGGAGGCGGTGCTCGTGCTGGCCCTGATCAGCCGGTCCGTGCGGCTGGACCTGGCGCCGGGCGTCGCCGTCCCGTCGCGGGCGGAGGTGACGCTGCGGCCGGCGCGCCCCGTGCCGATGCGGGTGTCGCGGAGGTGACCCCTCGGGCACGCTAACTGGACGGTAAATCGAAAAGGGGTCTTGGCAAAAGGCGGCGGCGCCTCTACATTCCGGGAGCGGCGGTAAGCGGGTGCTTGCCGCGTCCACCCCGGGAGGCCCCTGTGAAGAGCCCGTTCACCCGACGTCCGGCGCGCGCGGCCCGGGGCGGCCTGGCCGCCGCCGCGCTCGCGTCGCTGCTCGGCACCGCCGCCGTCGCGGCGCCCGCCCAGGCCCAGGCCCAGGCCGCGGACAAGTACCCGGTCGGCGACGTCGGCACGTCCCTGGTGAACTTCTTCAACAGCCCCGGCGCGGTCGCCGGCGCCAACGACTGGAACTGCAAGCCGAGCGCCGAGCACCCGACCCCGGTCGTCCTCGTCCACGCCACGTTCGTGAACCTCGGCACCAACTGGAGCGTGCTGTCGCCGATGCTGGCGAACGAGGGCTACTGCGTCTTCGGCTTCAACTACGGCATGACGCAGCTGTCGTTCGACCGGATCGGCGGGCTCGGGGACATCGCCGAATCCGCGAAGACCCTCGACGCGTTCGTCGACAAGGTCCTCGCCGCGACCGGCGCGCAGAAGGTCGACCTCGTCGGGCACTCCCAGGGCGGCATGATGCCGAACTACTACATCAAGCGGCTCGGCGGCGCGGCCAAGGTCCGCACGTTCGTCGCGCTGGCGCCCAGCAACCACGGGACGACCATCGACGGCGTCCTCGACCTCGGCAAGGCGCTCAACCTGCTCGGCTTCGCCAACCAGACGCTCACCGAGGCGGGCGCGCCCGGGCTCGTCCAGCAGGAGCAGGGCTCGGACTTCCAGAACGCCCTGTTCGGCGACGGCGACACCGTCCCCGGGCCCCGGTACGTCGTCATCGAGACCAAGAACGACATCGTCGTCACCCCGTACACGAACGCGTGGCTGAAGGGGGACGGGGTCACGAACATCCTCGTCCAGGACCAGTGCCCGGACGACTATGTCGGCCATGTCGGGATGTTCAACGACAGCCCGGTCCTGCAGGACGTCCTCAACCAGCTCGGGGCGAACACCCCCGGCTTCAAGCCGGTGTGCGAGGGCTACGGCCTGCCGCTGTAGCCGGTCACTCCGGCTTCCGCGGCCTCGGCGCCGGGATGTGGAAAAGGTCGGCGAGCCTGCGGACCGCCGCGGTGTCCCCGGACACCGCGGCGCTGCCGTCCTCGATCGCCGCGCCCAGCGACGACCGGCCCGACGCCATCGCGATCAGCACGTCCTCGCTCATCGCGACGGACGCGTCGGGCCGCTGCGCCGGGCCGTGCACCATCTGGACCGACCCGTCGTCGACGGCCGCGTGGAACACCTCGTCCTCCACGCGGAACTCGTACACCAGGTGCAGCCCGGCCGACGCCTCCGGCACGAAGCACGCCTCCATGCCGAGCACCGCCCATCCCGGATGGAACGTCTCGCCCTCGCGCCGCTCGCCGAGCGCCCACCGCATGCCCCAGCGCGCCAGCGCCAGCACCGCCGGGCCCAGCTCCTCGCCCGCCTCGGTCAGCGCGTACGCGGAGGTCCGGGCGGGCGGCGGCAGCGTGACCTTCCGCGCGAGCCCCTCCCGTTCGAGGTGCTTCAGCCGCGCCGCGAGCAGCCCGGTGCCGAGCCCGCGCAGGCTCGCCTGCAGGTCGCCGAAGCGTTTCGGCCCGGTCAGCAGCTCGCGGATCAGCAGCAGCGTCCAGCGCTCGCCGACGAGGTCGAGGGTCCGCGCCGTCGCGCAGTACTGGTTGTAGGTCCGCTGCTCCACCGCATCACTCTAAGCGCCCGCCCCGAGGATCAGCCGGGCCAGGGCGCCGGGCCGGGTGAGCATCACGTCGTGCGGGCCGTCGATCGGGACCGCCGGGTATCCGATGGCCTTGGCGCACTGCTCGAACGGGTACGCGCTCGGCCGGCACAGGATCGCGGTGCCCGGGATCCGGTCGACGGCGCCGGTGAGGCGGGTCGGCTCCTCGAACGTGCGAGCCGGCTGCGGACGCAGCCGCTCGGCGAGCCACGCCGCGTCGTCGGGGTCGTCGATGCCGACGGCGGCGGGCGGCGGGGCCGCGATCAGCCCGTCCGACGTGCGGTCCCGCAGCGCCTGGACGAACGGGGCGGGCGCGAGGTCGTACAGGCTCGTCCCGTCGGCCCCGGCCCAGCCGTCGACCAGGACCAGGCGGCGGACGCGGTCCGGCCGGCGGTCGGCGGCCTCCCGGACGACCAGCCCCGCATAGCTGTGCCCGACCAGCACGACGTCGCCGTCCTCGACGCCGTCGAGCGCCGCGACGACCTGGTCCGCGTGGTCGTGGAGGCCGACGTCCCCCTCGCCAAGTGCCGGGGCGAGGGTGCGCGCACCGGCGTCGTGCAGGAACGGGACGACCCGGTCCCAGGCCCAGGGGCCGTGCCAGGCGCCGGCGACGAGGACGAACGTGGTCATGAGCGGACCTCCGCGGAAACGAGGGGACGGACGCGACCGGCGAACTCCTCCAGGGCGGCATCGTGGTCGCCGGTCGCGAAACGGACCACGATGTGGCGGGCGCCCGCCGCGACGTACGCGTTCAACCAGGCGGCGGCGTCCTCGGGCGTGCCGGCGAACATCGCCTGGATGGAGGCGATGAACTCCAGCGGCGCGTTGTAGTAGCGCTCGATGCTCGTACGGAGCCTCTCCCGCGCGCGCTCGGGGTCGTCGTCCAGGCAGAACGTCGCGTACAGGGCAGGGGTGACCGGGCGCTGAGCCGTCTCCCGGATCGTCGCGGCCTCCTTCGCGTAGACGCCGTGCTCGGGCGGGTACGGCAGCCAGCCGTCCGCGACGCGGGCGACCCGGCGCAGCGCGGGCCCGCCGCCGGCGAGCCAGACCGGCGGGCCTCCGGGACGGGCCGGCGGCGGCGCGATGCTCACGTCCTCGAACGCGAAGTGCTCGCCCTTGAACGAGACGGCCTCGCCGGTCCAGAGCAGCCGCATCGCCTCGATCGACTCCTCCAGCCTGCGGCCCCGGGTCGCGAAGTCGACGCCGAGCGCGGTGAACTGCGCGCGGGTGGCGTCGGTCGGGAAGCCCGCGCCCATCCCCGCGATCACCCGTCCGCCGCTGAGCCGGTCGAGGGTGCCGAGCTGGTGCGCGAGCAGGATCGGGTGCCGCAGTGCGGGCAGCAGCACCGCGGTGCCGAGCTCCACGCGGCGCGTGGCCTGCGCCACGGCCGCCAGGACGAGCAGCGGGTCCGCGCGCTGCCGGGTGATGGGGCTGTCGCCCGCCCAGACCGAGTCGTAGCCGAGCGTTTCGGCGCGCACCGCGTACTCGACGAGGCGGTGCGGCGCGTGCTCGCCCGACACCGTCTGGTCGCGCGTCGGCAGCAGGTAGCCGAACCGTGTCTCCGGCATGGATCACCTCCGGTGGTCGTTCCGGTGGTGATCTTACGATCAACGCTTCTTGTTTTTGAAGTAGTTGGTTCGAATTCAGGAAGTTCGATGGCTCCGGGCGCGCACCAGCGGGAGGAACAGGTCGTCCACGATCTCGGCCAGCACCTCGTCCGGCACCGGGCGGTCCGTGAGCAGCATCTCGTGCCGGACGAGGTCGGCCGGCATCTTCGCGAGCCGCGGGGTCACCGCGCCCGGCGCGACCTCGCCGCGGTCGGCGGCGCGGCGCAGGATGACCGACATCGCGTCCGGGATCACCTCGAACGTGTCCGGATCGAGCGCGTGCGCCTCCGCCATCAGGCCGTGGACCAGGTCGGGCCCGAACTCGCCGAACCGCCGCGCCATGTACCGCAGGACCGCCAGGACGTCCCCGCGCAGGCTCCCGGTGTCGGGCACGTCGTCCGCGATGGAGGAGTACCGGTACCGCAGCGCCGCCAGGACGAGGTCGGGCCGGCTGGCCCACCGGCGGTAGATGACCTGCTTGCCGGTCCGCGCGCGCGCCGCGACGTTCTCGATGGTCAGGCCCGCGTAGCCGGACGCGTCGAGCTCGTCCCAGGTCGCGTCCAGGATCGCCGTCTCCAGCGCCTCTCCGCGCCGCCGCGCCTTCGCCTCGCCGGTCACGCCCGCTCCTCCTGAGAGACCTTTAAGAGACCTTGCGTCTCTTGTTCTGGCCAGCCTACACTCCGGGCCGTTAGAGACGCACCGTCTCTTCATGGAGGCCCGCATGACCACCGGCACCCGCGCCGCGCCCGAACGGCTCGACCCCGCCCTGCTCAAGCTCGCCGGGATCCTCGTCACCGGCGCCCTCGCCCCGCTGCTCGACAGCACGATCGTCAACGTCGCGATCGGACGGCTCGGCCGCGACCTGCACGCGCCGGTCGCCGAGATCCAGTGGACGATCACCGCCTACCTGCTGGCCCTCGCCATGGCGATCCCGCTCACCGGCTGGGCCGAGGGCCGCTTCGGCGCCCGCCGCGTCTGGCTGCTCTCCCTCGGCCTGTTCCTGCTCGGCTCGGTGCTGTGCGGGCTCGCCTGGAACGTCGGCTCGTTGATCGCCTTCCGGGTCGTGCAGGGCGCTGGCGGCGGCCTGATGATGCCGGTCATGCAGACGCTGCTGATGCGCGCCGCCGGCGGCCGGCAGATCGGCCGGCTGATGGCCGCGATCAGCATGCCCGCGCTGGTCGGGCCCATCCTCGGCCCCGTCGTCGGCGGCCTCGTCGCCGGCCACGCCGGCTGGCGGTGGATCTTCTACGTCAACGTGCCGGTCTGCCTCGCCGCGCTCCTCCTCGCCTGGCGCGGCCTCCCGCGCACCCCGCCGCGCGGCGGCACCCGGCCCGACGTCACCGGCATGCTCCTCCTGTCGCCCGCGCTCGCCTTGGTCATCTACGGGCTCTCGCAGGCGAACCGCGGATTCGGGCGCCCGTCCGTGCTCGTTCCTCTCGGCGCCGGAGCCCTTCTGCTCGCCGCGTTCACCGTCCACGCCCTGCGCACGCCGTCCGAACCCGCGATCGACCTGCGGCTGTTCCGCCGCCGCAGGTTCGCCGCGTCCGCGGCCCTGCTGTTCCTCTCGGGTCTCTCGTTGTTCGGCGCGATGCTCCTGCTTCCGCTCTACTACCAGCAGGTCCGCGGGCACAGCGTGGTCGTCGCCGGCCTCCTGCTCGCCCCGCAGGGACTCGGCAGCCTGCTCGTCCGCACCCGCCTCGGCGCCCTCACCGACCGGATCGGGCCCCGCCCCATCGTCCTCACCGGCCTCGCCCTGACCGTCCTCGGCACGCTCGCCTACGCCGAGGCCGGGCCGCACACCGGCGAATGGCTGCTCGGCGCGTCCCTGGTCGTCCGCGGGGCCGGGCTCGGCGGCGTCACCCTCGCCGTCATGACCGCCGCCTACCAGGGCCTCGGCCCGGACGAGATCCCGCACGCCAGCAGCGCCACGCGCATCATCGTGCAGGTCGGAGGCTCGTTCGGCGCCGCCGTCCTCGCCGTCGTCCTGCAGCACCAGACGTCCGGCGGCGCCGCGCCGTCCACCGCGTACGCGCACGCCTTCTGGTGGTCCCTCGCCTTCACCGCCCTCGCGTTCCCGCCGGCCCTCCTGCTTGGCCGGACCGGGCCAGGACCCGTTTCTGGCTAAGTGGGCACTGTGGCGGGTGAATCTTTGATCTCATAGAGCAGCGAAATCAGTACATAGAGTCACGTCGGGTCTAGGGGGGACTATGGTCGGGGACTCGAAGGTGTCGCGGGACGGGATCGGAAGGCGGGGGAGGACCGGCCCTCCCGGCCGCTACGCGCCGCTCGCGGAAGACCCGGAATTCGTGCAGCTCAGGAAGAGGTTCCTGGTGGCCGCCGCGGGCGTCACGGCCGTCTTCTCCGGGTGGTACGGGGCGTACGTCGCGCTGTCGGCGTTCGCGCGGGGGTTCATGGCGCGGCCGGTCGCCGGGCACGTCAACGTGGCGCTGCTGCTCGGGCTGCTGCAGTTCGCGTCGACGTTCCTGCTGGCGTGGGCCTACGTCGCGTACGCGCGGCGGCGGCTGGACCCGCTCGCCGAGGACCTGCGGTCCCGGGACGCCGGAGACGGGGTGACCCGCTGATGCCCGCGCTCGACGGACGGGCCCTGACGTGCACGCTGTTCGTGGCCTTCGTCCTCATCACCCTCGGCATCACGGTGTGGGCGCGCGCCAACACCAGCGGCGCCGACGACTTCTACGCGGGCGGGCGGACGTTCAACGGCGCGCAGAACGGGATCGCGCTGGCCGGCGACTACATGTCGGCGGCGTCGTTCCTCGGCATCGCGGGCCTCATCGCCCTGTCCGGATACGACGGGTTCCTCTACTCGATCGGCTTCCTGGTGGCGTGGCTGCTGACCCTGCTGCTGGTCGAGCTGATGCGCAACGCCGGACGGTTCACCATGGCGGACGTGCTGGCGCACCGGGTGCGGCGGCAGCCGCCGGTGCGCCGCGCCGCGGTCGTGTCGACCGTGACCGTCTCGGTGTTCTACCTGCTCGCGCAGATGGTCGGGGCGGGCGCGCTGGTGTCGCTGCTGCTCGGCATCCACCGCGGCCGGGAGTTCCTCGGCATGTCCGCCGGCGCCGCCCGGACCGCCACGATCGTCGTGGTCGGCGCGCTGATGATCTGCTACGTGATGTTCGGCGGGATGAAGGCGACCACCTGGGTGCAGATCATCAAGGCGGTGCTGCTGATGGCGGGGGCGCTGGTGCTGACCGGGCTGGTGCTCGCCCGGTTCGGCTTCGACCTCGGCTCGATGCTCGGGTCCGCCGCGCACGCCAGCGGGAAGGGCGAGGCGTTCCTGCGCCCCGGCCTGCGGTACGGCAAGGACGTGCCCGGCGACGCCTACCAGACGATCGTCAACAAGCTCGACTTCATCAGCCTGGCGATCGCGCTGCTGCTCGGCACGGCCGGCCTGCCGCACATCGTCACCCGCTTCTTCGCCGTCCCCGACGCGAAGGCCGCGCGGACGTCGGTGTCCTGGGCGATCGGCCTCGTCGGCGTGTTCTACCTGATGACGCTGGCGCTCGGGTTCGGCGCGGCGGCGCTCGTCGGGCGGAACGCGATCGTCGCGCAGGACCCGTCCGGCAACACCGCCGCGCCGCAGCTCGCGCAGGAGCTCGGCCGCCACCTCGGCGGGCGGGTCGGCGGCGACATCCTCCTCGCGTTCATCGGCGCGGTGGCGTTCGCGACGATCCTCGCCGTGGTGTCCGGGCTGGTGCTGGCCTCGTCGACGTCGCTCGCGCACGACTACTTCGGGCAGGTGCTGATGCTCGGCCGGCCGCGCGAGTCGCAGGAGGTCGCGGTCGCGCGGTTCGCCTCGTTCCTGGTCGGCTCGCTGGCGATCGTGCTCGCGGTGGTCGCGCGGAACCTGAACGTGGCGTTCCTCGTGGCGCTGGCGTTCGCGATCGCGGCGGCGTCGAACCTCCCGGCGATCGTGCTGACGCTGTTCTGGCGGCGGTTCAACTCGGCCGGGGTGACCGCGGGGATCTACGGCGGGCTGATCAGCTCGCTGGTGCTGGTGTTCTTCTCGCCGGTCGTGTCGGGGAAGGTCGACCCGGTCACCGGCGAGAACCAGGCGCTGTTCCCCAAGGGCGTCGACTTCCACCTGTTCCCGCTGGAGAACCCCGGCATCGTGTCGATCCCGATCGGGTTCGCGTGCGCCGTCGCGGGGACGTTCCTCGGCCGGGAGAAGGCCGACCGGGCGCTGTACGACGACATGTCGGTGCGGGCGCTGACGGGTGCCGGCTCGCACTGAGCCGGGCGCCCGCCGCGCCCGCCGCCGAGGTGCCGGCGACGCGCCGGCGCGGGCGGGCTACCATTCCGTTCGGACCCCGGTTACCCGCCGGTAAGGGACGGCTGGTGGCGGCTCCGGGACGCGCGGTGACGCGCCGTCCCGGACCGTCCCCGAATGTGCCGCGCGCCCCGGCGCCCGGCACATCGCGTGGCAGAATGTCAGATCGCGCCGTGGACCACGGCGGACGGCCGAGGGGAGGTGCGGCGGCGTGTCCCATGCCGGTCGGCGCCGTGCCCCGCGCGACCGTCCGGCCGTGCGCCTGCGCTCCGCACTCCGCCCCGGCATCGCGGCCCTGCGCCCGCGCATCGCCCGGCTGCGCCCGACGGCGCGGGCCGGCGCCCGGACCACCGCGGCGCTCACCGTGCTCACCCTCGCCGCCGCGGTGGCCGTCCCCGCGGCGCTCGTCCGCGACGAGGCCGACAGCGCGCCGCGTTCCGTGCGCGGCGCCGCCGCCGGCGCGGCCATGCGCACCGCGACCGATCAGATCCGCGCCCGCGAATGGCACCTGACCGTGCTCCGCGCCCAGAAGGCCTGGCACTACTCCAAGGGCGCCAACGTCACGGTCGCCGTCCTCGACACCGGCGTCGACAAGGGCCACCCCGACCTCACCGGCCGCGTCGTCACCGGCCCCGACCTGACCAGCGGCGCGCGCAGTCCCGGCAGCCGCTACTGGGGCCTGCACGGGACGTCCATGGCCAGCATCATCGCCGGTCACGGCCACGGGCCCGGCCTCGCCCAGGGCATGCTCGGCGTCGCGCCGCAGAGCAGGATCCTGTCCGTCCGGGTGACGCTGGAGAACAACGACCCGCTGCGCAAGACCGACACCTCGGCCACCACCGGCGCCCGCGACGCCGTCGCGCAGGGCATCCGGTACGCGGTCGACCACGGCGCCGGCATCATCAACATGTCCCTCGGCGGCGGCCGCCAGTCCTACAACGGCAACCCCGCCCAGGAGAACGCGATCAAGTACGCGCTGAGCAAGGGCGTCGTGCTGATCGCGTCGGCCGGCAACGACGGCTCCGGCGCCGACCGCAAGAACTTCCCCGCCGCCTACCCCGGCGTGATCGCGGTCGGCGCGCTCGACCGCAAGCTGCACCTGTGGAAGGACAGCAACCGCAACTCGCACGCGAGCGTGTGCGCGCCCGGCGTCGACATCGTCAGCGCCGACGCCAGCAACGGCTACGTCGTCGGGACGGGCACCAGCGCCTCGTCCGCGATGGTCGCCGGGGTCGCCGCGCTGATCCGCTCCCGCTACCCCAAGCTCAGCCCGGACGAGGTCCGGCAGGCACTGATCAAGGGCTCGCCCGCCCGGCGCGGGCACCCGACCGGCTCGGCGACCTGCGCGGGGTCGGTCGACGCCGTCCGCGCGCTCGTCGCCGCGAACACGCTGAACAAGACGTCGAAGGGGCCGGTCGAGGCGGCGCCGGCGCCGTCCGCCACGCCGTCCCCCGCCGCCGACTCCCCGGCCGCGGACTCCGGCGTGCTGCTCCCGCTGGTGCTCGGCGGCGGCGGCGTGCTGGTGATCGTCGGGCTGGTCCTCGGCTGGCGGCAGCGGCGCCGCCCCGGCGACGAGGACGGCGCCCTGCCGATCGGCGACGAGCCGTTCGGCGACGGCGAGCCGGACGACGACGACCCGACGCCCGGCTACCGGCTGCCCGGCGCGCCGCCCGCCGAGCCCGCCGCGAGGCCGTCGCCGGGGGCCGTCCCGCCGGGCGCGCCGGGCGCGGTGCCGCCGATCGCCCCCGTCCACACCGCGCCGTTCCAGAGCTCGCATCCCTACACCGGTCCCGGCCTGCCGCCGCCCGCCGGTGACCCGGAGACCGTGGCGGGGCGGCCCGTCCCGGAACCGGTGGCCGAGGCCGAGCCGTACGTCCCGGAGCACGCGCTTCCCCCGGACCAGTGGGACGAGTCGCCCTGGGAGACCGGCGCGCCGCCGGAAGGTGGCACCCCGCCCGGGCCGCGGCAGCCTCCCGTCATGGCGAGCGAGCTGCGCCCGTTCGTGCCGGGCGAGTTCCCGGTCGGCGAGTTCCCCGTCGGCGGGCCGAACGGGGCGCTCCCAGGCCCCGTCGAGGGGTTCTCCCCGAACGGGCGGCACCTGCGCGAGGACCGTCCCGCGAACGGCCACGACCACGGCGCCGGACGCCACGCCGCCAACGGCCACAACGGGCACGACCCGCGCAACGGGCACGACTTCACGAACGGCCGGGACGCGATGAACGGCACCGGCGCGGGCGGCTCGGGCGGCTCGGGCGGCTCGGCGGCGAACGGGTCGGGCGCCGCCGCGCCCGACGACGACGCGCCCGGCCTCGACGACGAGGAATGGGAGCGGTTCCGGCGCAGCGCCCTCGAAGGATCCGGCCTGCCCGAACCCGAGTTCCCCGCCGCCCCGCAGGACCCCGCCCCGCAGGATCTCACCCCGCCCGATCCGCTGCCGCCCGCGGCGCCGCCGTCCTCCGCCGTACCTCCGGTGGACGCCGTACCTCCGGTGGACGACGCCGGCGGCTTCCCGGCGCCCCCGCCCGTCCCGCCGTCCCCGCCCGCACCGCCGGGACCGCCCGGCGGCCCGGCGGACGACGACGCCCGCGGCCACCAGGCGCGCCGCCCCTACTCCTCCAACGAGGACGACGACTACCGTCCGCCCTGGTGGTGACCAGCGCCCCGGGCAGGGCCGGGGCCGTACTCCGGCGGGCGTAGCGCAGGAGCCTCCCGCCGTCCGATTCGCACCCCCGAACCCGTCGCGCAGCATCGAACCATCCGCTCACAGGAAGGTCGATGACCATGTTGACGACGCTCGCGACGCACCCCGGCCCGTGGCACGACGGCGGCGGCGCCCCCGGCTACTGGCCCATCTTCCCGATCATGTTCGGGCTGTTCTGGCTCGCCGTGCTCGGCACCGGCTTCTACCTGGTCCGGCGCCGGATGTCGGCGGCGGGCGCGGCCGCCGCGGCCGCGTCCGACCCGATGGCGAAGGCGCAGGCGCTGCTCGCCGAGCGGTTCGCCCGCGGCGAGATCGACGAGGACGAGTACCTGATGCGCCAGTCCACGCTCCGCAACGGCGGCTGACCCGCCGTGAACACGCGGTCGCTCGCGGCGGGTCGCCGCCGTCCGGCCCGCCGGGACGGCGACTCGCCGCGAGCCGAGCCGGCGGAGCGCCGGGCTACTCCAGGCCGGCCTCTTCGAAGATCTTGTCGATGCCGTCCGGGTCCATCGGGTCGCGGGCGGCGGCGTCGGCGAAGCGGGTGAGCAGCCGGGCGAACTCGGCGCGCTCGGCGTCCGTCCAGTCGTTCATCAGCCCGTGGTAGTAGGCGCGGCGGTAGCGGTCGGCGACCTGCTTGACGCGGCGGCCGGCGTCGGTCAGCCCGAGGTTGGCGCGGCGCGCGTCGACGGGGGAGGGGCGCCGGGACACCAGGCCCGCGTCGATCGCGTGCCCGACGAGTCGGCTCGCGGTGGACGGGTCGATCTCCAGCCGGTCCGCGACGGCGCCGACGGTGATCTCGCAGCTCACCTCCGCGTCGCCGGGCGCGTCGCCGCAGCCCGCGTCCGGCCCGGCGCCGCGCTCGGCGGCGGGCTCGGCCGGCGGCTCGTCGGTGAGCGCGGCGACGGCGTTCACCACCATCAGGTTGGAGATCTGCAGCGGCCGCCCGCCGGACGGGCCGGCGGTCCGCGCGCGGATCCGCTTCATCATGTCGGGCTTGATCCAGACCCGGCGCAGGTGGAACAGCGCGGCGCCGATGGCGGCGAGGACGGGGTCCGGCCGGTCGCCGTTCACCGGGCGCCTCGGACCGTTGTCCAGCCTGCGGTCTCGTGGCGGGGCGTGTCCGTCGCCATGCAAGGGTCTCCCGTTCAATTTCCTGTCACCGCGGGACAGCGGACGGTGCGCCTTCAACTCTAACGGCTGTACGGTGCATATGTTCTTTATGCGCCCTTTATCCCAGCCGTTCGGGCCGAATCCGGGACTGCGGCGACCGATGTGCCCGCCGTGGGCGGTGGGACGCGGGACAATGGAGATCCCCAGGTGAACGGGGATGTGGTGCACCGGACGACCGGCGCGCGTTCCGCCGGAACCGCCGGACGATGTCGGCCCGGACGCGTAGCATGGCACCGGCCGAACCCGGACGACCCGGGATCAGTGACCACAGAGGGGACCTGATGCGAGCGGCGAACGCCCCCGGCGACGTCCCCGGCGACGTCCCTCCCCAGGACGGCGGCACGGACGACGGCTCAGCCCTGAAACGCGTGACCGACCAGCCCACCGACCCATCCGAGACCGGCGAGGACGGCGTCGAGGACGCCGCCGCCTTCCCGGCCGACCGGCTCTCCGAGCGCGACCGCCGCATCCTGTCCTTCGAGCGGCAGTGGTGGAAGTACGCCGGAGCCAAGGAGCAGGCCATCCGCGAGCACTTCGACATGTCGGCGACACGGTACTACCAGCTCCTGAACATCCTCATCGACCGGCCCGAGGCGCTGGAGTGCGACCCGATGCTGGTCAAGCGGCTGCGCCGGCTGCGGTCGCAGCGGCAGCGGCAGCGCGCCGCGCGGCGGCTCGGCATCCGGCCCTGAGTCGACCACCATAGGTCGGCGTGAACTCTCCCCGCTCTGTGACGGCCGTCGGCGCCGACGGCCTGGACGCGATCCGTACCGACCCCTCCCGGGCCGTGCTCGGCTTCGACTTCGACGGCACCCTCGCGCCGATCGTGGACGACCCCGCCGCGGCCCGGGCCCACCCGGGGGCCGCGCCGGCGCTGGCCCGGCTGGCCCCGCGGGTGGGCGCGCTCGCGATCATCACCGGCCGGCCCGCTCGCGTGGCCGTGGAGTACGGCGGCTTCGAGGGCGTCGACGGGCTCGTCGTGCTCGGCCAGTACGGGCTGGAACGCTGGGAGTCCGGCGTGCTCACCGAGCCGGACCCGCCGCCCGGCATCGCCGAGGCGCGCGCGAAGCTGCCCGGCGTGCTGGAGGCGGCGGGCGCGCCGCCCGGGACGTTCGTCGAGGACAAGGCGCACGCGCTCGTCGTGCACACGCGGCGCTGCGCCGAGCCGCAGGTCTCGCTCGACCGGCTGCGCAGCATCATCGCGGCGCTCGCCGAGCGCACCGGGCTCGCCGTCGAGCCCGGCCGGTACGTGCTGGAGCTGCGTCCACCGGGCGTGGACAAGGGGCGGGCGCTGCGCTCGCTCGCCGACGCGTTCGCCGAGAAGCGGGGCGGCCCCCCGTCCGCGGTGCTGTTCGCCGGCGACGACCTCGGCGACCTGGCGGCGTTCGACGCGGTGGACGCGCTGCGCGCGGAGGGCGTTCCGGGCGTCGCGGTGTGCAGCGGTTCCAACGAGGTGACCGAGCTCGCCGACCGCGCCGACCTGGTCGTGGACGGTCCCGACGGGGTCGTCGAGCTGCTCGGGACGCTGCTCGACGGCTGATTCCACGTCGGAGTGACAAGTGCCGTAACCAGATTTGTCGCATCTCGCGTGACTCTTGTGGCACCCGTGGACCAGGCGTCTAATTGCGCCAAAATATGGTGGATTGCGGTATGTGTGGTCATCGGGCGGCCACGCGAGGGACACGGGAGGTTGGGACGGTGGACACGGATCCGGGCATCCCGCGCCGTCCAGGCGACATCAGGAACACGCCCCCGCGCGGTTTCCCCTCCCCGGCGGCGACCCCGGCGCAGGGCACGCCGGTGCATCCGGGAGCCTCACCGGCGGGGCCCGGCGGCGCGCCGATCCCGCCCGGCGCCCCGGCGCGTCCGATCATGCACGCCCCGGCGCCCGCCGGGCCGCCGTACGCCGGCCCCGGCGGGGCGCCTGGTACCGGCACGCCGCCGCACGCGTGGGGCCCGGTCCCCGAGCCGCGCGCGCACACGGGCCCGCAGGCCGCCGTGCCCGGTTCGCACACCGGCCCCCAAGTCGCAGTGCCGCGCGCGCAGACCGGCCCCCAGGCGGCTGTGCCGCGCCACCAGACGGGTCCGCAGGCCGCGGTGCCTGGAGCGCACACCGGCCCCCAAACGGTGGTGCCGCGTGCGCAGACCGGGCCACAGGCTGCCGTGCCGCGCCATCAGACGGGCCCGCAGGCCGCCGTGCCCGGTTCGCACACCGGCCCCCAAGCCGCGGTGCCGCGCGCGCAGACCGGCCCGCAGGCGGCTGTGCCGCGCCAGCAGACCGGTCCGCAGGGCGCCGTGCCTGGGGCGCACACCGGACCGCAGGCAGCCGTGCCTCGCCACCAGACCGGCCCGCAGCACGCCGTTCCGGGTTCGCAGACGGGGCCGCAGGGCGCCGTGCCACATGTGCGGGGCGGGGCGCAGGGGCCGGGTCGGCAGCCTGTCGCGCAGGGCGACATGGCCTGGTCCGGGGTTCCGGCGGCGCAGGACGACTTCGCGGCGCGCGACGTCCCGAGGCGCGGCGAGCCGGCCGAGGACGCGTCCGCCGCCGGTCCGATGGGCTCGCGGGAGACGAGCGGCGTCCAGGTGCGGCTCGGGTCGCGGGCTCTCGACCGGCAGGAGCGCAACCGCAAGCGCGGCGGGCGCCGCGGCGGCCTCATCGCGGGCGGTGTGCTCGTGCTGGCGGCGGCGGTCGCGGCGGGGCTGGTGCTGTTGCCGCGCTCCGGCGACGACAAGGCCGGCGGCGGCGAGGGGCCGGCGCCCAACTCGGCCGAGCAGCGGCCGACCGGCGGCCAGGGGAAGATGCCGCGCACCGGGACGCCCATCGAGGTCGGCACGGCCGACGGGTCGAAGTACCGGCTCGCGGCGGTCGGCGGCGGCGTCAGCGACGACGGCGTGGTGACGACCTTCCAGTCGTCGCCGCCGTCCGGGACGTCGTTC
Source organism: Actinomadura sp. NPDC048394 (assembly GCF_040651755.1). Lineage (NCBI taxonomy): Bacteria > Bacillati > Actinomycetota > Actinomycetes > Streptosporangiales > Thermomonosporaceae > Actinomadura > Actinomadura sp. NPDC048394. Next base: position 198,418 of record NZ_JBEZJL010000003.1, read on the forward strand.
GCCTACATCGAGTACGTGCTGACGAACCTGACCGACCACAAGGTGCTGCTGGACTTCCCGGGCGACATCTTCCTCAAGCGCGCGCTCGTCACGAAGGCGGCGCAGGGGCGGTGCATGCCGCAGGCGGGCGTCCCGGAGGACATGTGCACGCCGCCGACGCAGAGCCAGGTCGTGCGGCGGCTCGCGGGCGGCGACCTCATCCCCGGGGACGGCGGCGACAAGTACATGTCGCCGGGCGCGTCCTACCTGGTCCGCGCGACGGTGGACGTGCCGGTCGCGCGGCGGCTGACGAAGGCGGACATGGGCCTGTACGTGTGGAAGCAGCTGTACATGGCCGACCAGCTCGCCAAGCAGGTGCCGTTCCCCAGCGGCGGAAAGTAGCCGGAGCCGCAGACACGCGAACGCCGTGACCGTCCGGGCTGTCCGGACGGTCACGGCGTCGTCGGCCGATGGCTTGCCTGGGGGCGCGCGGCCGCGGGGTTAGAGCACCCTCGGGCGCGGACCCTTGAGGGTGGCTACTCGGCCTCGGGGTCATCGGCGAGGATCCCGTAGATGCGGCGGCGGGCGTCGTTGATGACGTCCAGCGCGCGCGCCTTCTGGGCGTCGCTGCCGACTGCCATGACCTGTTTCATGGCGCCGAGGAGCTGGCCGAACGCCTCCCGCTCGCGCAGGACGTTCGCGCCCGCGGCCTCGGTGACCTCGTCCCAGGGGGCGGTGGTCTGCGCCGCCGCCTGCTCGCGGCCGGTGTCGGTGAGGGAGAACAGCCGCTTGCCGCCCTCCTCCTGGCTGGTGACCAGGCCCTCGTCCTCGAGCATCTGCAGGGTCGGGTAGACCGAGCCGGGGCTCGGCCGCCAGACGCCGCCGGTGCGCTCGTCGAGTTCCTGGATCATCTCGTAGCCGTGCATCGCCCGCTCGGCGAGCAGGGCGAGCAGCGCGGCCCGTACGTTGCCGCGGCGGGTGCGCCGGCCGCGCCCGCGGCCGTGGTGGCCGGGACCGAAACCGGGGCCGCCCGGGCCGAATCCCGGGCCGCCGGGGCCCCACGGGCCGAACGGATCGCCGCGCCGCGCGCGCCCTTCGGGTCCGCCGGGGCCGCGCCTTCTCATCGTGTGTCCATGCATCGCTGTCTCCTTAGGGTTGAGCCGATCACACGGTTGTGATCGGTTGCGATGCATTAACGATATATCGGAATCGCTCGCGATGCAACACCCGGCTCCGGCGGCGGCCCTCAGCGCAGGCGGGGCAGGAGTTCGGCGACCTTCTCGAGCTGCTCGTCGATCGCTCCGAGACCGGTCGTGCCGAGCCGCAGCACGAGATGCCGGGCGCCCGCCGCCGTGTACTCCGCGAGCCGCGCCGCGACCTCGTCGGCGCCGCCCGCGGCCACGGCCTGGATCTTCCGCACCTCGTCCAGCGGCAGCCCGTAGTTGGACGTGGCGAACCGCTCCAGCGTCCGCTGCCGGGCGCCGGGGTCGTCCTCGATGAGCACGGACGCGAAGAGAGCCGGAGTCACGGCATCGGGCGCCCGCCCGTGCTCTTCCGCGGCGTGCTGGACGTCCGCCAAGGCGGCCTTGTAGTCCGCAGGGTCGGGTGGGTAGGGGAGCCACCCGTCGTACAGGCGTCCGGTACGGGACAGAGCGGTCGGCGTGATGCCGGCCAACCAGATCGGCGGGCCGTCCTTGCGGAACGGTGACGTCATGGTGGGCAGATCGTCGAAGTGGAGCAGTTCACCGTGGAACGCCTTGCTCTCGGGCTCGTGCCACAGCTGCCGCCATAGCGCGACCGTCTCGTCCAGCCGTGCGAAGCGCTTCTCCCAGGGGACCTGGGACGCGGCGTACATCGGCTTGCCGAAACGACCCGGGAAGCCCGCACCGACCGTCACCGTAAGGCGCCCTTGTGACAGCAGGTCGATGGACGCGAGCGTCTGGGCCACCTGTACGGGACGGCGGAGCACCGGCATAAGAGCCGCCGTCCCGAGCGTGACGCGCTCCGTCACGGACGCGGCGGCGGCCAGCATGCTCAGCGCCTCTATACGCGACTCGGTGATGCCGTCGTTGACCCACAGGGAATCGAACCCGAGACGTTCGGCACGCGCGGCGAAACCGATGAGGTCGCGCGGATCCGCCCCGCCCCACTGGGCCTTGCCTATGGGGATGAGGACGCCGATACGGATGTCGTTGCTGTTCATAGGCCGCATCCTGCGAAGCCCACCGAGCGGCGGCAATTCCCCGCAGGGAATGGCGCGGACGTCGATGCCGCGGCTACAACTGCTCCTGTGAGCTTCCCTCAGGCGCTACGCGAGCGCCGCCGCCACCGCCGTCTCAGCCAGCTCGAACTCGCCTTGCGCGCCGGGACGACGCAGCGGCACGTCAGCTTCCTGGAGAGCGGCCGCTCCGAACCGGGACGGGCCATGGTCGTCCGGCTGGCGGAATCGCTCGAACTCCCGCTGCGCGACCGCAACGACCTGCTCACCGCCGCCGGCTACGCGCCCGTCTACCCGCGGACGTCCCTGGACGACGCCGCCCTCGCCCCCATCCGCACGGCGATCGAGCACGTCCTCGCCGCGCACATGCCGTACCCGGCGATCGTCATCGACCGGCACGGCGACCTCGTCACCGCCAACGCCGCGTTCGGCGTGCTCACCGAGGGCATGGCGCCGGAGCTGCTCGAACCGCCCGTCAACGCGTACCGGATCGCCCTGCACCCGGACGGCCTCGCGCCGCGCGTCGCCAACTTCGCGGACTGGGCGCGGCACGTCCTGGACGGCCTGCGCAACGCGGTCGACCGCGACCCCGACGACCGCCTCGCCGCCCTGCACGGCGAACTGACCGGGTACGTCGGCCCGCGCACCGGCCCGCCCGGCGCGCTCGGCTTCGCCGTCCCGCTGGAGCTGCGGACCCCGGACGGCGAGCTGCGGCTCATGACGACGATGACCACGTTCGCGACCGCCACCGACGTCACCGTCGCCGAGCTGCGGCTGGAGGCGTTCCTCCCGGTGGACGAGGCGTCCGCGGCGATCCTGGCGAAGCGCGCCGCCCGCCGGCCCGGTGACGGTCCGCTCGCCGCCGGGCCTTTCGCGGTCAGGGGCCGGTGACCTTCAGGTTGTCCAGGATGTCCTTGGTCGCGTTGCGGTTGTCGGTCTCCTTGACCCGGATCCACAGCCCGAACTTGCCCGCCTTGTCCTTGAGGCCGACCTCGGTGACCGACGGCGTTCCGCTCTTGCAGGCGGTGAACCGCGTGATCGTCCCGGTCAGCGCCCCGTCCGGGCTGGTGTAGTTCTCCGGCGCGCCCTTGGTGCACTGCGGGTGCACGGACGCGGTCGGCGGCGGCAGGTGGCCCGGCTGCACGTCGGTGGTCAGGCCGATGAACACGCCCGGCCCCGTCCCGTTCCCGAGGAACTGCTGCAGGTTCGGCGTCGCGCGCAGCACCGGGCGCGGCCCGGCGTCGGTCAGGTGCACGGTCGTCGGCACCCAGGTCTGCTCCTGCTGCTTCGGCCAGGTCTTCGGCACCGCCGTCTTGATCTTGCCGGACGCGTCGGCGACCGCGACGAAGTCCTTCGGCACCTTCGCCGTCTTGTCCTTGCTCTTCTTCCCGCCGCCCCCGCCCCCGCCGCCGGACAGCATGCCGAGGGTCAGCCCGACGACCAGCGCGAGCGCGAGCACCACCGCGGTGATGATCAGCGGCGTGACGAGCTTGCGGGGCGCGCCGCCGCCTCCCGTCCCGCCGGGGCCCGCCGGACGTCCCGCGCCGCCACCGCCGCCCTTGAGCTTGCCGAGCAGGCCGCCGGACTTGCCCTGCTTCTGCCCCTGGCCTCCCGGACCGGGCGGCGGCTGGAAGCCGGTGGGCGGCGGGCCGAACTGCCCTTGCCCGGGCGGCCCCATCGGCGCGCCCTGAGGCGACCCTTGGGGTGGCCCCTGGATCGGGCCCTGCGGAGCCCCCTGCTGGGGCGGGGGCTGCGTCGGGAACACGGCCGTCTTGTTGTCGCCGCCCTGCGGCCCGGCCGGGACCGGCGGTGGCGGCTGCTGCGCCGACGGGTACGACGCGGGCCCGAACGCCCTCGTCCGGTCGTCGTCGGGCGAGGTCGGCTGCTCGGCGCGCCCGTGCGGGTCGCCGCGCCCGGCCGGCTCGTCCATGATCGTCTGCTCGCCGGCGCCCGGCACCGGCACCGGGCCCGCGCCCGGGGGCAGCTGCATCTCGGAGGTGCGGACGTCGTCGTCCTGCGGCTGGTCGAGCCGCGTCCGCAGCTCCTGCGGCGCGTTCGGCTGCGGGGACGGCCCCTGGCCCGCGGCCATCGTCTGGCCCGGCCCGGGCGGCTGCACGGGCGCGGGCGGACGGTCCTGCCGCGCGCCCTCGTGGTAGAAGTCCTGGACGGTCGCGTCCGGCTCGATGCGCGGCGCGGGCGGCGCGTACGACGCCGCAGCGCCCGCGCCCGCAGCGCCCGCCCCTGACGGACCCGCCGCGGACGAACTCGGCGCGGTCGTCGGCCGCAGCGTCGACAGCGCCTCGGCGAACGCCTCCGCCGTCGGCCACCGCTTCTCCCGCTCCACCTCCAGCGCCCGCAGCACGACCTGGTCGAACGCCGGCGACAGCCCCTCGCGCAGCTCGCTCGGCGGCGACTTCACCGGCGCCGGGCCCGGGGCCCGCCCGGTCAGCATGTGGTACGTCAGCGCGCCCAGCCCGTACACGTCGGCCCGCACGTCGAGGCCGCCGCCGAACCGCGCCTGCTCCGGCGACATGTAGCCGGGGGTGCCGACCGGCAGCGTGAACGCCCCCGACGCGTGCGCCAGCGCCTTCGCCAGCCCGAGGTCGGCGATCAGCAGCTTCTCGCCGCCGTCCGGCGTCGACTGGAACAGCACGTTCGACGGCTTCAGGTCGCGGTGGATCACGCCCAGCGTGTTGATCACCTCGACGCCGTAGGCGATCTCCTCGGCCATCGCGACCGCCTCGGTGACCGGAAGTGGCCGTTCGCGCATCCGGTCCGCGAGCGTTCCGCGGTCGGCGTACGACATCACGAAGTAGGGTCGTCCGTCCGGAAGCTCCCCGATGTCGTGCACGCGCACCAGCCGCTCGGAGTCGGCGCGGCGCAGGATGCGCGCCTCCTCGAGGAAGCGATTGCGCACGTCGAGGTCGTCCAGGAGGCTCCCGGACAGGACTTTTATGGCGACCTGGGAGGCCAGCGCGTCGTCGTGCCCGAGCCACACAGAGGCGAACGCCCCGGATCCGAGGACGCGATCGATTCGGTAACGGCCGACAGTAGGTGGGAAGGACACTCCCGTATCATGCCCAACAAACGGGGTGAGTGTGCGAACGAGCATTGAGGCACGGCATGGCATTCGATGAGCGGACCGAAGAGCTGGCAGTCAAGGCCGCCCAGGGTGATCAGGCTGCCCTCAACGAGCTGCTGCGCAAGATCGAACCGGACGTGCTGCGGCACGCCGCCCGGTTCCTGCCCTGCCGGCAGGACGCCGAGGAGGCCTGCCAGGACGCGTTGCTGCAGGTCGCGCGGAACATCCACCGGTTCGAGGGGCGGTCGCGGTTCAGCACGTGGCTGCACGTGGTGGTCGCGAACTCGGCCCGCTCCACCTACCGGTCGCTGAAGCGCCGGTCGGTCGAGCAGGCCGGCGAGCTGCCGCAGCAGCGCCCCGACCCGCGCCGCACCAGCGTCATCGCGGGCTCCCGCGTCGACATCCTCGACGCCATGGAGGACCTGGAGGCCCGCAAGCCGGACCTCATCCAGGCGCTCGTGCTCCGGGACGTCTCGCAGCTGGAGTACGCGGAGATCGCCGAGCAGCTGAAGCTGCCGCTCGGCACGGTGAAGTCGCGCATCCACGAGGCCCGCAAGCAGGTGCGGCAGACGCTCGGCGAGTCCTACACCTGACCGCCGGCGCGCGCCGGCCACGGCCCGCAACCGGCCGCCGGGGCGCTCGCCACGACCGCCCGGTCGCCTCGGCTTCCGCAGGTCGGCGCCGTCAAGCATCGGTAATCGGGCGGCAACCGTGCGTTCAGTCGCCGGGTCCCGCGGCCTCCGCTCCGCCACCATGCGGTGCATGTCATCCGGCCTCGAGTCCCCGTCCGAACGCCCGATCTTCGTGTTCGGCTGCCCGCGCTCCGGGACGACGCTGCTGCGGCTCATGCTGCACTCGCATCCCCGCATCGCGCTCCCGACCGAGACGCGGTTCGTGCTCCCGGCCTATGCGGCGCGGGCACAGTTCGGTGACCTCACGGACAGCCGGAACAGGCGCGCCCTCGCCGACTGGCTGACCGCCCGGCCGGCGACCCGGTTCGGCGACCTCGGCCTGGACGCCCGCGCGGTCGCCGAGGAGATCGTCGCGGGGCCGCCGACCCTCGGGTCCGCGATCGCCGTCGTCTTCCGCGCGTACGCCCGGCTGCACGGCAAGTCGAGGTGGGGCGACAAGCGGCCGAGCTACATCCGGCACGCCGGCGCGCTGCTGCGGATGTTCCCGGACGCGCAGTTCGTCCACCTCGTCCGCGACGGCCGGGACTGCGTCGCGTCCCTCAAGGAGATGCCCTGGTACGGCCAGGACCTCAACCACGCCATCTCCGTCTGGCGCGAGGCGATCGACACCGGCCACCGGCTCGCGGCCCGTCTCGGCCCGGACGCCTTCTACGAGCTGCAGTACGAGCGGCTCGTCGCCGACCCCGGCGACGAGCTGTCCCGGCTGTGCGAGTTCCTCGGCGAGGACTACCACCCGGCGATGACCGCGCCGCAGTCCCTCGCGCAGCGCATCGTCCCGCCGCAGAAGACGTGGCACGGCCTCACCCGCGACGCCGTCACGTCCACCCGCATCGGGTCGTGGGCGCAGCGGCTGGACGCCTGGGAGATCAGCCTCGCCGAGGCCGCGTTCGGCGACCGGCTCGCCGCGTACGGCTACGAGCCCAGCGGCCTGCCCAAGCCCCCCGCCGCCCGGCTCGCCCGCTTCGCCCGGACCGCCGCGCACCGCCGCATGGCGCACAGCAAGGCCGACCTCCGCGAACGCTGGCAGCGCCGGCACGAGCCGAGCCCCGTCGACTGCCGCCTCGCGCCCATCGACGACCCCGTGGCGCGCTAGGCGGGGCGCTGCGGCCGGGCGCTGCGGCTTAGGCACTGGCGCGGGGCGCTGCGGCGGGGCGCTGCGGCGGGGCGCTGCGGCGGGGCGCTGCGGCGGGGCGCTGCAGCGCTGGGTGAGAGGTTGAGCGGGAGCGCTAGTCGAGGGCTGCGAGCTGGTCGGCGAACCAGCGCTGGGGCGGGAGCGCCGTCGCGGCGGACACGAGCCGCGCGCAGCGCTCGGCCCGCTGGTCGCGGGGCATCAGTAGACCCTGGTGCAGCGCCTCCGCGGTCTGCGAGACGTCGTACGGGTTCACCACGAGCGCGTCGTCCGACAACTCCGCCGCGGCGCCCGCCTCGCGCGACAGCACGAGCGCGCAGCCCCGCTCGGACAGGACGGGCCCCTCCTTCGCGACGAGGTTCATCCCGTCCCGGATCGGGTTCACCAGCAGCACGTCCGCGAGCCCGTACGCGGCGAGCGACCGCGGATAGTCGTCGTTGACCTGCAGGATCAGTGGCTCCCATGTCGCGGTGCCGAACTCCTCGGCGATCTGCTTGGCCATCCGCTGCACGGCAGCCGTGTACTCCCGGTACTCCGGCAGGTCGTAGCGCGATGGGTACGCGAACGCGAGGTGCACCACGCGCCCGTGCCACTCCGGATGGTTGGCGAGCATCTCCCGGTACGCGGCGAGCCCCCGCACGATGTTCTTCGACAGCTCCGTCCGGTCGATGCGGACGATGAGCTGGCGGTCGCCCACCTGCTCGCGCAGCGCGCGCGCCCGCTCCGCCACGTCTTGCTGTGCGGCGCGCTCCCGCAGCGCCGTCCCGTCGACGCCGAGGCCGTGGACGCCCACATGCGTCGTTCGCCCACCGCACGTGACGGTGCGGGCCGCGCGGTCGACGCGCGCGCCGAGCACCACTTCGCAGCAGTCGAGGAACGCCGAAGCCCAGCGTTCGGTGAGGAACCCCGCGTGGTCCGCGCCGAGGATGCCCGATAGGACCTGCGCACCGATGTCGTCCGGGAGCAGCCGGAAGTACTCCGGCGGCGCCCACGGCGTGTGCGAGAAATGCACGATCCTGAGGTCGGGACGTCGCTCCCGCAGCATCCGCGGCGCCAGCGACAGGTGGTAGTCCTGGATCGCCGCCTTCGCGCCCGGCGCCGCGTCCCGCGCCAGCGCGTCGGCGAACGCCGCGTTGTACGCCTCGTACGACTGCCAGTCGCGCCGCGCGCGCGCATCGAAGTGCGGGCTGCGCGGGGTGTCGTACAGCAGGTGGTGGACGAACCACAGCGTCGAGTTCGCGACCGCGTTGTACGCCCGGTGGAACGTCGCCGCCGGGATGTCCAGCATCCGGACCGCCGCACCGCCGGTGTCGTGCCCGGCGAGGTCGATCCGCCCGTCCGGGGCGCGCCGCGCCGCCGTCCGGTCGGCCTCGCCGAGGCTCGCGCACACCCACAGCACGTCCTGCCCGGACGCCACGCCGGCGAGGCCCGACACGAGGCCGCCGCCTCCCCGCCGCATCTCCAGCGCGCCGTCGTCGGACAGCGAGAACGACACGGGCCCGCGGTTCGACGCCACCACCACTTGGCTCATACGGGAAGGGTCTCAGTTGTGACGGGGGTGCTTCAAAGTGGCCCAGGGGGAATACTTCGGCACCGCCCGGCGGGTAGGCATCCGTACCTAAAGCGCCGTGGTTAGGGGGATTCGCGACGGGTACCCGGACGGAATGAGCCGGGCCGAGACGACCAAGACCGTCCTCGTCGCCGGGGCGGCGAACCTCATCCTCGCCATCGCCAAGCTGATCGCCGGGATGCTCGCCGGATCGAGCGCGATGCTCGCCGAGGGCGCCCACTCCGTCGCCGACACCCTCAACCAGGGCTTCCTGTTCACCTCGCTGCGCCGCAGCGCCCGCCCGCCCGACCGGCGCCACCCCTTCGGCTACGGCAACGAGCGCTACTTCTGGTCGCTGCTCGCCGCGTTCGGCATCTTCGTCGCCGGCGGCGGCTTCTCCATCTTCGAGGGCATCCTCACGATGACCGGGCACGGCGGCTCCGAAGGCGACGTGTGGCTCGCCTACGGCGTCCTCGCCCTCGGCGCGCTGCTGGAGGGCACGTCCTGGGTCCGCGCGTTCACGCAGGCGCGCCGCGAGACCCGCGAGAACGGCCGCGACATCGTCGACCACGTCCGCCGGTCGCCCGACGTCACCTTCAAGGCCGCGCTGTTCGAGGACACCGCCGCGATGATCGGCCTCGCGTTCGCCGCCGCCGGGCTCGTGCTGCGGCAGCTCACCGGCTCGCAGTTCTGGGACGGCCTCGCGTCCGTGCTGATCGGGCTGCTGCTCGTCGTCGTCGCGTTCGTGCTCGGCCGCGACAGCAAGGGCCTGATCATCGGCCGCGCCGCCGACCCCGCCGCGCAGGCCGAGATCCGCGCCGAGATCGCCGGGGCGCCCGGCGTGACCGGCGTCGACGACCTGCTCACCATGCACTTCGGCCCGGACGAGCTGCTCGTCGCCGCCCGCGTCAACTTCTCCGACGCCATCAGCGCCGACCAGGCCGAGGACGTCGCCGGCGAGATCGACCGGCGGCTCAAGGAGCGCGTCCCGATCGTCCGGCACGTCTTCCTCGACCCCACCCAGCGCGCCCCCGCCCGGCCCGCCGCCGACGAGCCCGCGTGATCAAGACCACGCCCGGGTAACGTCTCACAGGGCGGACCCACCTGTCTGCCATCCGGTCACGTCATGTAAAGTTCGCATACGAGTTCAAAGCGCTCGTTCTCTACAGCGTGCGACCTCGACAACTGAATACCGCTCATCCAGAGGGGTGGAGGGACCGGCCCTGCGAAGCCCCGGCAACCACCCGGCTATGGCGCGCTCGCGATCCTGCGAGGCCGGCCGGGAGATGGTGCCAACTCCGGCCTGCGACCAAGGTGGCGCAGGGAAGATGGGGAGAAAGGCCTCGCCCTCATGGCATTCACGCCTGCCACGGACCTCGGACCCGCTACCGCCCTCGTCTGCCGCGAATGCGGCTCCAAGCGCGATCTCGGCCCCTTCTACGCGTGCGAGGAGTGTTTCGGCCCGCTGGAGATCGCCTACGACTTCGGCGGGATCACCCGGGCCGACATCGAGTCCGGTCCGCGCAACATCTGGCGCTACCGCGGGCTGCTGCCCGTCCCGTCGACCGTCGCCGACACCCCCAACACCGAGCCCGGCCTGACCCGGCTCGTCCGCGCCGACAACCTCGCCGAGAGCCTCGGCCTGCAGCGGCTGTGGGTGAAGGACGACAGCGGCAACCCGACCCACTCGTTCAAGGACCGCGTCGTCGCGGTCGCGCTCGCCGCCGCCCGCGAACTCGGCTTCAAGGTGCTGGCCTGCCCGTCCACCGGCAACCTCGCCAACGCGGTCGCCGCCGCGGCGGCCCGCGCCGGGATCCGCAGCGCCGTGTTCGTCCCGTCGAACCTCGAGTCCCAGAAGATCATCACGACGGCCGTGTACGGCGGGACGTTCGTCACCGTCGACGGCAACTACGACGACGTGAACCGGCTCGCGTCCGAGATCGCCGGCGAGCAGGACGACTGGGCGTTCGTCAACGTCAACGTCCGCCCGTACTACGCCGAGGGCTCCAAGACGCTCGGCTACGAGATCGCCGAGCAGCTCGGCTGGCGGCTGCCCGACCAGATCGTGGTGCCGGTCGCGTCCGGCTCCCAGCTCACCAAGATCGACAAGGCGTTCCAGGAGCTGATCAAGCTCGGCCTCGTCGAGGACAAGCCGTACCGGGTGTTCGGCGCGCAGGCCGCCGGCTGCGACCCCGTCTCCGCCGCGTTCAAGGCGGGCCACGACGTCGTCCGGCCGGTCAAGCCCGACACCATCGCCAAGTCCCTGGCGATCGGCAACCCCGCCGACGGCCCCTACGTCCTCGACGTGACGCGCCGCACCGGCGGCGCCGTCGAGGACGTCACCGACGAGCAGGTCGTCGACGGCATCCGGCTGCTCGCCCGCACCGAGGGCATCTTCGGCGAGACCGCCGGCGGCGTCACCGTCGGCTGCCTGCGCAAGCTCGTCGAGGCGGGCACCCTCGACCCGTCCGCCGAGACCGTGATCATCAACTCCGGTGACGGGCTGAAGACCCTCGACGCCGTCGCGCCCGTCGCCAAGCCCAGTGCGAACATCGCGCCGACGCTGGAGGCGTTCCGCGCCGCCGGCCTCGCCTGAGAACAAGAAGGAGCCAGCAGATGAGCAGCGTGTCCGTCCGCATCCCGACGATCCTGCGGACCTACACCGGCGGCGAGGCCGAAGTGAAGGCCGAGGGCGACACCCTGCGCGCCGTGGTCGCCGACCTGGAGGCCAGCTACACCGGCATCGCGGCCCGCATCCTCGACGACGCCGGCAAGATCCGCCGGTTCGTGAACGTCTACGTCGGCGACGAGGACGTCCGGTTCGCCGAGGGCCTGGACACCGCGACCCCCGCGGGCACCCAGATCTCGATCATCCCCGCCGTCGCCGGCGGCTGACCGCCACCGGCCATCCCGCCCCCGCCCCCGGGGCACCGCCGTACCCGCCGGGTAGGGTCGACTCCGATCATGCCGAGTCGACCCCGCCGCGGCCCAGCGCCGTGACGACGCGGCTGGTCCGGGTTCCCGCGGTGGCAGGGGCGGGGGCCGGGCACGCTCGGACGGCGGGGCTGGGAATGGCGCAGGGCACGGTCAAGTGGTTCAACGCCGACAAGGGGTACGGCTTCATCGCGGTCGACGGGGGCCGTGACGTCTTCGTCCACCATTCGGCGATCCAGATGGACGGCTATCGCACCCTCGAGCAGGGCCAGCGCGTCGAGTTCGAGATCACCCAGAGCGACCGCGGCCCCCAGGCCGACGCCGTCCGCCCGCTCTGACCCGTCCCCGCCTGTTCGCGCCGGGGGCACGGGGATACGATCAAGGTCCGGCTTTCGGTACCCGGACCGCTGTCCCGCCCCAGTGATCCATGACGCAGGGGTGAGGCTCATGGAACAGTCGATGACGTGGCAGGGCGGACCCGGTGTTCCGTCCACGACCTGGCGCGGCGGGGCCAACGTCCCGTCCATGGCGTTCGGGCGGTTGAACGCCACCTGGCCATTGGCCTCGCTGAGGCTGAGCCATTCCGGAATCGTCCTGGCCGCCGTTCGCAATCGGTTCCACCTGACCCCGGCCGACGTGGTGGCCGCCTTTTCCCTGCTCGGCCTCGCTGCTCAGCAGAGGGATCGGCATCGAAACCCGCGACGGTCAGGTCCTGGTCTTCTGGACCTCCGAGGCCTCCGCCATCCTTCCCGCGCTGCAGGCCGCGGGCTTCCCGGTCTCGCCCGCACCGCGCAACGCCTTCCGGGAGATCCGCGCCGCTCGCCGACGCCTCGCCCCGACCGCCTCGGCGAGAAGCCAATTCGCCTTGCGCGGGGTCCTCGTCCTGGCCGGGCTCCTGTGCCTCGTGCTCCTGAAGCCGATCCTGCTGCCGGACTACCCCTGGCCCATGCTCGCTATCGCCCTGCTGTCCTTCGCGGCCCTCAACGGTCTGCTCTACCTGCGACGGAAGTGACCCCACCCTCCCCTCTACAACGCACTTCACCCAAGGCCGAGCTTTTCGTGAACAGTGGGGCACGGACCGGCACAGCACGGCGCAACACCACATGTCCGACAGATCGCCCGAGTATCGCGCCGCAGGTCAGAGCCGCTCCGGGCGTCCCGGCGCAGACGAGTGCCGCGAGGCTGTGCGGCGCTTGCACTCGGCAGGGTAGAGTGCTAAAAAACGGTTGGCACTCTACTGTGGAGAGTGACAGCTTCACAGTCTGGGTCGGGGCGACGAGGCCCCAGTCCGGTGGCGGAATGGCAGCCGCCGGGCGCGGGGCCGTCCGTCGCGGGCGTCGGCTCGATCCTTTAAGCCACCTTGTTCCGGGAGGACTAGGAGCCTATGGCTGCAAAGATGATCGCGTTCGACGAGGAGGCCCGGCGCGGCCTCGAGCGCGGCATGAACCAGCTCGCCGACGCCGTGAAGGTGACCCTCGGTCCCAAGGGCCGCAACGTCGTGCTGGAGAAGAAGTGGGGCGCCCCCACGATCACCAACGACGGTGTGTCGATCGCCAAGGAGATCGAGCTCGAGGACGCCTGGGAGAAGATCGGCGCCGAGCTCGTCAAGGAAGTGGCGAAGAAGACCGACGACGTAGCCGGTGACGGCACGACGACGGCGACCGTCCTGGCCCAGGCGCTGGTCCGCGAGGGCCTGCGCAACGTGGCCGCCGGCGCCAACCCGATGTCGCTGAAGCGCGGCATCGAGGCCGCGGTCGAGCGGGTCAGCGAGGAGCTGTCCAAGCTGGCCAAGGACGTGGAGACCAAGGAGCAGATCGCCTCCACGGCGTCCATCTCCGCGGGCGACCCGCAGATCGGCGAGATGATCGCCGAGGCGATGGACAAGGTCGGCAAGGAAGGCGTCATCACGGTCGAGGAGAGCCAGACCTTCGGTCTGGAGCTCGAGCTGACCGAGGGCATGCGCTTCGACAAGGGCTACATCTCGCACTACTTCGTGACCGACCCCGAGCGGATGGAGGCGGTCCTCGAGGACCCGTACATCCTGATCGTTCAGGGCAAGGCGTCGGCCAACAAGGACCTGCTGCCCGTCCTCGAGGGCGTCATGCAGTCCGGCAAGCCGCTGCTGATCATCGCGGAGGACGTCGAGGGCGAGGCCCTGGCGACCCTGGTCGTCAACAAGATCCGCGGCATCTTCAAGTCCGTGGCCGTGAAGGCCCCGGGCTTCGGCGACCGCCGCAAGGCCATGCTCGGCGACATCGCCACGCTGACCGGCGGCCAGGTCATCAGCGAGGACGTGGGTCTCAAGCTGGAGAACACCACGACCGACATGCTGGGCCGCGCCCGCAAGGTCGTCATCACCAAGGACGAGACCACCATCGTGGACGGCGCCGGTGACGCCAACGAGATCGCGGGCCGGGTCAACCAGATCCGCACCGAGATCGACAACACCGACTCCGACTACGACCGCGAGAAGCTCCAGGAGCGCCTGGCCAAGCTCGCGGGCGGTGTCGCGGTCATCAAGGCCGGCGCCGCGACGGAGGTCGAGCTCAAGGAGCGCAAGCACCGCATCGAGGACGCCGTCCGCAACGCGAAGGCCGCGGTCGAGGAGGGCATCGTCCCCGGCGGTGGCGTCGCGCTGCTGCAGGCCGGCACCAAGGCGTTCGACAAGCTGGAGCTCGCGGGCGACGAGGCCACCGGTGCCAACATCGTCAAGCGCGCTCTGGAGGAGCCGCTGAAGCAGATCGCCGTGAACGCCGGCCTCGAGGGCGGCGTCGTGGTGGAGCGGGTCCGCAACCTGACCCCGGGTGAGGGCCTGAACGCCGCGAGCGGCGAGTACGTCAACATGTTCGAGTCGGGCATCCTCGACCCGGCCAAGGTGACCCGGTCCGCGCTGCAGAACGCCTCGTCGATCGCCGCGCTGTTCCTGACCACCGAGGCCGTCATCGCCGAGAAGCCCGAGAAGAACCCGGCCCCGGCGGGCGGCATGCCCGACGCCGGCGGCATGGACTTCTGATCGAGCCCATGACCCGGACGATCGGGTCCGGCCGGCCGTGACGGCGGCCTCCGATCGTGTGGTGACGCGAGGGGCGGTTCCTTCGGGAACCGCCCCTTTGGCGTGTCCGGGGGTGTGCGCGTGGACGCGGCCCGTCCGGGAACGCGGGCGCCGGCGCGGCCGTTCGAACAGCGGGGGCGCGGTCTCCCGATCGCCAGGAGATGCTTTCCGCGCGGAGCCGATCGGAGGACGGGCGTGCAGGTGAGCGGCGACGCCGGCGATGCCCGCCCGCGCGGCCGGTCCGGAACGGCTTCCCCTCGGCGGCCGGTGTTGGCAGGATCGCCGCTTGGACGGCGCGTCCCGCGCGCCGGCCGACGGACTCGGCGGACGGCCCGCGTGAGCGGCCGATGAGGCAGGAGAACGCGTGAGCGAAGTGTTCAGCTCCCCGGTGCTCAAGGTGGAACAGCCGCGCAGAGGCCCGTTCGCCAAGTCGAGGTACCGGGTCCTCGACGGCGACGGCACCGTCCTGGCCGTCGCCGGCGAGACGGGCGAGAAGGGACGCGCGGAGACGCTGCGGACGCTCTTCCCCGGCAAGTCCAATCTCGACGCCCACGTGGTGCTGCTCACCACGCCCGGCGGCGAACCGCTCTACGTCGTGGACAAGCGGCGGGGACGGGAGCTGACGGAGGTGCACGACTCCAAGGGCGAGCTCTTCGGCTCGTTCGTCACCGAGCGCGTCGGCCGCCGGTACGTCCTCAGGGACGCGGAGGGCGGGAGGCTCGGCACGATCGCCGTGGACCTGCCCCGCAACAACTTCGAGGTGATGGACACCGACGGCGGCAAGGTCGCGCACGTCCGCAAGAAATGGGCGGGCCTCGCCACCCACCTGCTGACCACGGCGGACAAGTACGACGTCGAGATCTTCGACCCGGTCCGGGAGCCGCTGCGCACCATGGCGGTGATGACGGCGATCGTCATGGACCTGAACCTGCACGAGTCGAAGGACATCACCTGACCGCTGCCGCCGGTCCCGCTCTCGCGCGCGGAGACGTGGCGGCGGCGGTTCTGGGCCAGGCCGGCCTCATCGCCGGCGGCTGGCCCCTGCGAGATCGGCGGACGATCCCGGCCCGTCGAAGCCATCTCGCAGGACGTCGGCAAAGAAATTTTCGGCCGGACGGAAGATGTGGAATGCCCCTTTCGAAGCGGGCCTTCCGGGACAAACCTCAAGGTCAGAGCGGCGCGGTCGAGGGCGCCCGCGCCGGAGACGTCCGAACCGTCCGCAGCGGAGGCCGCGAGCCGGTTTGACGACGGCGTCCGGTGGGCATACTGTTCACTTCGCCCCACAGGGGAGCGGGACGCCGGAAGGCGGCCGGCCCGATGGGGAAACCACCACTCAGCAGCCGACGCGGCTTCGCCGTGTCAGCCGTGCCGTGATGGCGTCGGTAAGGCCCGATTTTGCAAAACGGGCCGGATCTGATGAAATGGCAACACCGCCCGGAAGGGACGCGCAAGCGGACCGGAAAGGCAATCGGAAAAGCCCGGAAATTGACACTCCGAGCGGATCTGATAAAGTAAGAACAGTCGCCCCGGGGCGGGAAACGCGAAAGCGGATCCAGCACGGTGGGTGTCCGTTTCTTGAGAACTCAACAGCGTGTTAAAAGCCAGTGCCTTTATCGACTCGGCCGGTTTCGGTCGGGTCGCCCCGTGGCCATCTCTTCGGAGGTGGTGGGGATTTCTTTGAGGCAAAGCGATCTTTGATCGCGTTGCTGGGATTTTCTTCTGAGGTTTGGCTGCTTCGGGGTTCGCCCCCTGGGGTGGTCGTTTGGACCTTGATGGAGAGTTTGATCCTGGCTCAGGA